>NZ_CM001857.1:1626730-1862973 GCF_000400505.1 Musicola paradisiaca NCPPB 2511
CGACAGGATATAACCGCCGTTTTTCCTTTCTGGATAATAAATATCTGGAAATGAAGCAGGGTATTCCCGATTGCTTCTTACATATTGTCCCCAAAAATTTCGATAACTTGTTATTTGTCGGCTACATCAACTCTGCCACTGGGTTAGGTGTCTCAGCCCGCTCTCATGGTCTGTTTGTCGTGGACTATCTCAAGGCGTATTTCTTACAGGCCAAAGGGCTGCATGATTTTAGTCAGATGAAAAAAGAACAGGATCCTGACCTGGGGCAGAACTATTACATCGGATCTTTCCGGCATCAGTGGGAAGTGGATCTGTGGAAGTTTCTCAAGTTATTGGCGCAGTACCGTGACGTACTTAATAGAAGGTAGACAATGATGATAGGCAAAGAGAACAGAACCCGAGACTTACACGAGTCAGCCCGGAACATTCTGGAGGCTGAGCTGATGCAGTCTGCCATGGAATATTCGCCAACGCTTTCCAATACTGCCGGAGCCGTTCAGGATAGCCCATTTTCTGAAGTCAACGGCGGAGATTATCGTGGGATATTGCTGCAAGACATCGTGGGTATTTTTTCTGCGATATTAAAGCTGCCGACGGCAAAAATTGACAAAGAAGAAAAAATATCGACCTACGGTGTTGATTCGATTGTCATCACAGAAATCATGGGACGTATTGCCGATTCGCTGGGCGTGTCTCTCTCTGCCGCTATTTTCTTTGAAGCCAGAAATATTGAAGAACTGGCCGATATCATCATCAAACGCTTCGGCCAGGAAGTCGTGCAACGTTATGATGGCCGGCCCGTCAGTGAAGCTCATCAGTCTGCTGGCGATGAACGCCGGAACGATGTTCGGCAGCCGGTCGCGCAGTCTTTACCCTCTGGTACCACATCAGCCAGAGGAATTCGGGAGCTGATGGCGAGAAGTCACCGGCTCAATCAAAAACGTGATCAATTTCATTCGACGCACGATAAATGCCAGTCGACCGATAACGCCGAGGTAAATAAGCCCGGTGGGCATGATGAACCTATTGCCATTATCGGGATGGATGGGCGGTTTGCCCAGTCGTCCTCAGTTGAAGCGTTGCAACGTCATCTTTATCAAGGTCAGGACTGTATCAGCGAAATTCCTCAGGAACGTTGGGATTGGAAGGCAATCTACGGTAATCCTAAAGACGGTGAGTTTACCAATGTTAAATATGCTGGCTTTATTGAGGATGTGGATAAGTTTGATCCTGCCTTTTTTGGCATCTCTCCCCGTGAAGCGCAGACCATGGATCCTCAGCACCGGCTGTTTCTGGAGTCGAGCTGGCGACTCATCGAGTCAGCCGGCTATGCCCCCTCATCATTAGCTGGCAAAAAGGTCGGGGTATTTGCCGGGATCAATTTACAGGATTACGCCGAAACCGTACTGAATGCCCAGTCCCGCGACATTGTGGAGCTGACGGCTATCCCTCATATGTTTTGCCCGAACCGTCTCTCTTATCTGCTGGATGTGCATGGCCCCAGTGAAATTATCGATACTGCGTGTTCAAGCTCTTTAGTCGCGATTCATCGTGCGGTGATGAGCATTCAGCACGGTGATTGTGACATGGCGATTGCGGGTGGCGCCAATCTGATCCTGAGTCCGAAAATGCATATTCTGTACAGTAAGGCAGAGATGATTTGCGAGGATGGACGGTGTAAGACTTTCTCTGAAGATGCCAATGGTTATGCCCGTGGAGAAGGGGTTGGCGTTGTACTGCTGAAAAAACTGAAAGATGCACAGGCGGATAAAGACAATATTCTCGGTGTGATTATCGGCTCGGCAGAGAATCATGGTGGGGCGGCAACGTCTCTGATGGCCCCCAACCCGAAGGCTCAGGCTCAGCTTGTTCGCGATGCGCATATGAAGTCCGGGGTCGATCCCCGCAGTATTACCTATATTGAGTGCCATGGAACCGGGACGCCGCTGGGGGATCCTATTGAAGTCAATGGCCTGAAATTGGCGTTTAAACACCTTTATCAGGAGCATGGGCTTGACCCAGAGGCTAACGCAGGGAAAGCAGTGGAGAAGCACTGTGCTTTAGGCTCGGTTAAATCGAATATCGGGCATACGGAAACTGCCGCCGGGGTTGCTGGTGTCATCAAAGTCCTGCTGGCGATGCGGGATGAATATTTACCCCAATCGCTGCACTGCCAGAAGCTGAACCCATTACTTGAACTGGAGGATAGCCCGTTTTATGTGCTCCAGGAGGGACAGACATGGCAACGTCCGACAATCGGTTTTGTTCAGCAGCCGTTACGGGCCGGCGTGAGTTCTTTCGGTGCGGGTGGCTCGAATGTTCATCTGGTGATTGAAGAATATCGCCAGGAGCCTGACAAGGTTATGTCGCCTGAGCGTGAGCCGGAAATTATCGTTATATCGGCGAAAAACAGCGAAAGGTTGCGGATCTATGCGCAACGCCTGATGCAATATGTCACTGAAAATTCGGCTAATGTAGCGAATCACTTCAAACAGTTTGCCTACACGTTGCAAACCGGGCGCGACGCGATGGATGCCAGAGTCGCGTTTGTTGCCGAAGATGTTGCATCGCTTTCGCGTCAACTGGCCATCATTGCCAGGGATCCACAGGCGGCGGCCGGTGAGGGGACTATTTTTGTCAATTGTGATGCAGCCACTCGCTTACCCGGTATTGATGCCCAGGATATTGCGCACTGGTGGCAGACCCGGCAGTGGACAAAAATTGCCCAGGTATGGGTTGAGACGAGAGCGATTGATTGGCTGCAATTATACGCAGGCCAGCGTTATTCGCGTTTGGCGCTGCCAACCTATCCGTTTGACCGTCAGCGCTATTGGATAAACGAAACCCGGCGTAAGTCAGCGTTGGAAAGGGCGGTTGAACAGCCAACGACCGAGCCGGTAACGGCTCATCATGCTGTAAAGGTTAATGATGCTGGGAAAATGACGTTACAGCCGCTGATGCTGAAGAGCGCGGTCGGCCCGTCTGTATCAGCAACAGAGCGGCGCAACGGCAAGACGGCTGATAGTCATCAAGGCCGCGGCATCAATGGCGTTGCGACGGATAGCCAGATTACAAGCAGCGCCAGGGGAATAAACGGAAGCGGTAATGGCACCCTTCACCCAGCGCAAAAGAGTGGCGGGGTTCCTCTGGCGAGTGTTATTGAAACGTTACGGGTGAGCCTGGCCCGGGCACTGTGTTCTCCAGAGACGGAGATTCAGCTTGATCGCTCCTTCGCCGAAATGGGGCTGGATTCGATTGTCGGAGCCGAATGGGTTCATGAAATCAATCGACAACTGGGAAGCGCGTTGTCGGCTACTCGTCTATACGATTATTCCAGTGTTCGTCAGTTGGCGCAGTTTATTGTGCTCAATGGGGGGCAACGTGACGCGGCGGATGAGCACTTGCCGGAAACAGACAATAGGGCTGTGTTCCAGCCTGAAAACAATCCTACAGTCACTGAACCGAGCAACGCGGTTATTCATTCGCCTCAGGCGGCCCATTCGCCACAAGCTGCCCACATATCATCAGGTCAGAATGAACAGCTGGCCGAGATAATACAGCGACTGAAAACCAGCCTGGCCGATGCGCTTTATATCACGGCAGAAGACATCCAGAATAATCGAATATTCTCGGAGTTGGGGCTGGATTCAATTATCGGCGCTGAATGGATCAATACGCTGAATAAGCAACTGGGAACCCATCTTTCCGCTACCCGTTTGTACGATTATCCGAATATTCATGTTTTGGCGGAATATATTGCGACCCAGACTCATGGAATAACGCTGCCCCCAAAGCCGGTGGCGGCCACTTCAACTTGTATTCCAGAACATGAGGATTTACCTCGGAATACGTTAAAGTTGGCCGCCCCGGTATCTGCGGCGATACCAGAAGATGACCAGGGTATTCATCGGCAGCGCGAGAAAATTGCCATTATCGGCATGTCGGGCCGCTATCCTGATGCGGAAAATCTGGAGCAATACTGGGATAACGTAGCGAATGGACGCAACTCTGTTCGTGAAGTCCCGAAGGCGCGTTGGGACGTCGAGCACTATTTCGATGCGGATCGTAGCAAAGACGGCAAGATATATTGCAAGTGGCTCGGAGCATTAAGTGACATCGATAATTTTGACCCGTTATTTTTCTCGATTTCTCCCGCCGAGGCCGAGGGTATGGATCCTCAGCATCGTCTATTCCTGCAGGAAGGGTATAAAGCGTTTGAAGATGCAGGTTACAGCCCTGAAGAACTGAGTCATAAGAAATGCGGCGTGTATATGGGGATTATGAGTTATGAATATGCTCATATGATGCTGAATTCTGCTGCCCCTCTGTCCGGTACTGGCAACAGTTTTGCGATTGGCGCTGCGCGAATTCCGTATTTTCTGAACCTGAAAGGCCCCGCCATTCCTGTCGACACGGCGTGTTCATCGTCTCTGGTGACGACCCATCTGGCTGTTCAGGCGCTACAAAATGGTGAAATCGACCTGGCTTTGGTCGGTGGCGTTAGCCTGTACCTCATGCCGGAAACGTATATCGGAATGTGTTCTGCCGGCATGTTGTCTGCCGAAGGGCAGTGTAAAGCGTTTGATAATACCGCGGATGGATTTGTACCCGGCGAAGGGGTTGGGTGTTTGGTATTGAAACGTCTGTCGCAGGCTGAAGCTGATGGAGATCCTATTTATGGGGTCATCATTGGTTCAGGTATCAATCAAGATGGTAAAACCAATGGTATCACGGCACCTAGCGTGAACAGCCAGATCGAACTGGAAAGAGACGTTTACCGGAAACATCAGATTGACCCGGATTCGATCAGTTATATTGAAACACACGGAACCGGAACCAAACTGGGCGATCCTATTGAGCTTGAAGCCCTGGCGTCGGTGTTCAGAGAATGGACTCCACGCAAAAACTTCTGCGGTCTGGGATCGGTGAAAAGCAATATTGGTCATACTTCGGCCGCCTCGGGTATGGCAAGTGTACAGAAAGTGTTGTTGTCTATGAAACACAGGCAACTCGCGCCATCGCTACATTTTAGTACGCCGAACCCGCACTTTGGTTTTGATGAATCGCCTTTCTATGTCAATACCCAGCTTAAGCCGTGGCTACATGATGTAAGACAACCGCGAAGAGCGGCGGTGAGCTCCTTTGGTTACAGTGGCACCAATGCCCATTTGGTGATTGAAGAGTATCTGCCGCCATCGGTTAACACCGCCCCTGTGACTGAACCGGTTTTGATCGTACTGTCGGCCATGCGGGCTGATCGTCTGCCACTGATGGCGGAGAATCTGCTGACCTGGCTCCAGCGGGAACAGACCGATGAGCGCCACGTCGATTTACGGCGACTGGCTTATACCTTACAGCGGGGACGCCAGGCAATGGAGGAGCGTCTCGCTTTTGTTGCGGGCTCCGTCAGTGAACTGCAAGAGAAACTGACCCAATTTATTGCCGGGGATATTTCAGCGCCGCCGTTGTTCAGGGGCCGGGTAAATTACCATGCGCCGTCTTATCAGGCCGTTATCGACACACCGGCGTTCAGCGCGGTTATCGAACAATGGACCCGTCAGCAACATCTGAATCAGTTGGCAGGATTATGGGTGACAGGTCTGGATATTGCGTGGGAGTTGCTTTATCCCAGGTCAGAGCAGGCCGCAGCACATCGTTTTCCCGGAAGAATACACTTACCCACTTACCCGTTTTTCAAGCAGTCGTGCTGGTTTGAAGCAAAAGCAAAACCAACATCGGTGGTATCCGTGGAGGCCCATCTTCCGTTGTCAGAAGCGTCGGAAGCAGTCAGAACATCGGAAGCAGTCAGGACATCGGAAGCAACAGAAATCGGCGCAAATGCACAGCCGATAGCCAAAGAAACCCAATGGCTCCGCGCCACAGAGACTTGGGTTGACGTGCAGTCAAATGAAGACACCCCATGGGTTGAACGTATCCAGGCCAGCAGTGATCGGCAAATTCTGGTGCTCAGCCATGCCGATTCGGATTACCGCGACATTGAGCAGGTTTGCCGACAGGTTCAACACATCGCGGATATGCCACAGTCGATCTGGGGAGTGCGGCATATTCCTTTACCGGACGGTGCGCCACAGGATAAGTGGGGTATCGATGCCCTGAAAGTCGGACTCTCGGCGGCGATTCCCGATTCCGACAAACCGCTGGTGGTTTTTCTGATCTTACCTCATGGCACAGAAGCGGAGGCCGGGCATGGCTTACAGCTCGCCTACCTTTGTGTTCAGGCCGTACAGGCGTTTGCCCGGCTGAACCCGGTACAGTTCTATTGTTGTCATCGCGCGGACTATGAACAGAGCCTGACTGTTACCGATGTACAACATGAAGCGCTTTCTGGGCTGTTTCGTTCTGCGATGTTGGAAACCGTCGGTCATCGCTATCGGAGTCTCATCGTTGACCCTCGTTCAACGGGGCAGGAAGTGGCTCTGCAATTGATACAAACCTGGCTGTGCGATGACCTGTCGGAGCATGAACCAGGGAAAAATGCGCAGGCAGTCAGGACGCCGACTGTCCGTTTCAGCGCAGGCCGTCGATACGAGTTACGTGTCAGCGAAACGGATGCGCCCGCAGTGCCCGGGGCATGCTTCCGTACAGGGGCAACCTACTTAATGGTGGGGGCTCTGGGTGAGACGGGGGAACAGGTTTGTCAGGTGTTAGGTCAGAACTATCAGGCGCAGTTGGTTATTTTCTCTCGCCGTCTGGAAAATCAGGTCGCCCCGATGTTGGCGCGTATCAGAGCGTCAGGGGCGCGAGTGATTTACCGTACTGTCGATATCCTTGATATTGCGTCTGTTAAGCAGGCGATGCAGACCCTAAAAGCCGAAGGAATCACACTTCATGGGGTTATACATATGGCCCGACAGGTGAGTGATGGTTCTATTCTGAATAAGTCCTGGGATGCGTTCCGGCACATGATGGCGGCGAAAGTTTCAGGAACTCTGAACATCGATGCAGTCACCGCCGGCGAACCGCTGGAATTTTTCCTGATGTTTTCTTCCGTTGCCGCTTTTGGCATTCAGGGGTCTCCTGATTATGCCTATTCCGCCGCGTTCCAGAATGCGTTTGCACGATACCGGCAACGGCTGGTCGCGCTCAAACAAAGACAGGGGCTGGTTTCCTCCATCTGTTGGGGACAATGGGACGTTGACGGCGCCGTTGACAGCACACGACTGGCTGGTCGGTTAGCGTCTTTAGCGCAACAGGGCATGGGAAGTATTAATGCCGTTGCGGCGGTGCAGCAGATGCAAATCGGGTTCACCGATAGTGTCACGGCGTTGGTGGCCGTCACGGACAGACGTAAAGCCAGAACGTTGCTGGGGCTCAGTGATCATCAGACGGAATCGGTGACTGCCCGCCCCGAACATCACACCGTAGAAGCGGTTCGCCGCCAAATCCACCATTTCAGATTGGGGCAGTTATCGCCGACGGCATTTGCGGATTATTTGTCGTCCTTGTCGTTGGCCGATCTACCGGCAGATCTGCAACAAGAGGTCGGCACGGTGATTACAGCGGCCCGGCATGTGCCACAGACGCTGAATACTACTGCGCTGTCCGCCGCCCAAAATGCCAGACCTGCAACGCCAGGAGATAACGAGGGTATAAAACCGGCTGAAAACGACGGTGAGATTCGTCGCGTTTTGGCCTCCGGGATCGAAAAAGTCATGAAGCTGGGCAGTGATCTTGACTGGGACAAGCCCCTACAGGACTACGGGATGGACTCGATTATTGCTATGCAATTGAGTACCACGCTGGAAAAGCAGATGAAATTTCCAGTACAGCCGAATTGGCTGATCGAACATCCTACCCCCAATCTACTGCTGAAAAAATTACGTAACCAGGTTGGAACAGGAGCAATCCGGCTATGACTACAGTAAATCAAAAACTGGACGATTTTTTCTCTGGACATCGCCCCTCCGATTCTGGGGTTAAGCGCAGTGAACCTGGGGCGGACATTTCTTTTAGTTACCTGTTTTTTTCGGATGTCCGTAAAGATGTCTCAGATCGGGATAAATATCGTTTTGCCCGTGAGCTGGTCGAATTTGCCGATCAGGCTGGTTTTGAATCGGTTTGCTTTCCCGAACGCCATTTTTATGAGTTTGGCTCTATTTACGCCAATAACAGCATTGCTGCGGCTTACTTTGCACCGCTAACCAAAAACGTGCGTCTGCGTTCCGCCGCTGTGACCAACACGCTGCATCATCCCGTAGAAATTGTCGAAAACTGGGCGATGGTGGATATCCTTTCCGATGGGCGGGTTGACCTGGGGGTAGGGAGTGGCTGGAACAAAGCGGACTTTATTCTGTCACCGGACACCTATGAGGATCGGGCCAACATCCGCGATCAACGTATTCCGGTGATACAGAAATTATGGCGGGGGGAAACGGTGGATTTTCCCGGCCCTGGCGGAGAAGTTTTCCCGACGGTGGTTTATCCGCGGCCGATTCAGCAAGAAATAAA
The DNA here is from genome assembly GCF_000400505.1 of Musicola paradisiaca NCPPB 2511. Classification (NCBI taxonomy): domain Bacteria; kingdom Pseudomonadati; phylum Pseudomonadota; class Gammaproteobacteria; order Enterobacterales; family Pectobacteriaceae; genus Musicola; species Musicola paradisiaca. Next base: position 1,635,200 of record NZ_CM001857.1, read on the forward strand.
CATCTGGTATTTCAGTATTTCTGAACATGGCTTTCGGCATGCGGGCCTGCATGGTTATAACGTCTTCGGCATGCTGCATGGGATCGATCTCCACGAATTCAAAAAATATGTAGACATCTACCGTGCTGCCCGCGCCGAAGCAGGGCTGGAACCGCAGAGCGGTCGGGTCACATTGATGATGCACACCTTTGTTCACCCGGATATGGCATGGGTACAGCAGGTGGTTTGCGAGCCGTTTAAGGCCTATATCCGCAGTAGCATTATTCCGCAGATGAAAGCCAGAGATAAGCATTTCGATAATAGCCAGATTGATCAAATTCTCGATTATGCCTATGCCCGCTATTTCAAAACCGGAGGAATATTTGGCCCGCTTGAGGTATGCCAGCAACAGATTGATTTGGCAGTGGCATCCGGGGTCAATGAAATTGCATTCCTTCAGGATTTTGGCATGGACTATACCGCAGTCAACAATGCGCTGGGTTATTTGCAGCAACTCGTTGAACTCAATCTCAAGCGGGAGAAGGTTGCTTATGAATGATCAATCAGCATCGCTGTCTTTCATTACACAGTGGATTCAAAATCATAAAACCTCTTCATCAGATGCGGTATTGAATGTGTCGGCGACTCACGACAATACCGCACCGCTGGCCATTACGGGTCTGGCCGGGTATTTCCCGCAGTGTATGAGTGTTGCTGAATTATGGCGGCATCTGGATGCTGACGATGCCTTAATCACCGAGCTCCCGCCGCAACGCAAAGCGTGGTACCAGCAGGGGGAGACTGGCGGAGGAGAGCCGTGGTCTGTGCTTGCGGGCGGGTTTATTCCCGATATCGCCTCTTTTGATGCGCAGAAGTTCGGGATTTTACCGATAGAAGCTGAAGAGATGGATCCACGGCAGCGTCTGTTGTTGATGTCAACCTACCACATGCTGGAAGATGCCGGCATTTCCCCCGAATCGCTGCGCAAAACGCATACCGGCGTATTTATCGGCTGTGAATCCAATGAGTATGCGAGCCTGATGGCACGCCACGGTTATCGGCCCGAGTTCGGTCTGGCGCAGGCCGATAGCATGATTGCAAACCGGATTTCCTACCAGTTTGATTTAGCAGGGCCCAGTGAATTGATCAATGCGACCTGTGCCGGCTTTGCCGTGGCGTTGCACCGAGCTACCCTGGCGCTCAGAGCCGGTATGATTGATCGGGCAATCATCGGTGCCGCGAATGTGATTCTGGTGCCGGACGTGACCAATCAACTGAACGATGCTCAGCAACTGACTCACGGGAAAACGGTACGTTCTTTCGGTAAAAACGGCGATGGATTCATGCGTTCGGAAGGGGTCGGCACCCTTCTTCTGGAGCGTCTGGCCGATGCTGAGCAGGCCGGACGCCGGGTCTATGCCGTCGTCAAACACACTCGGGTCAACTTCAATGGCCAGGGGGGTGTTTCAATGGCTTCGCCGAATACGGATGCGCATTGTGAACTGATCAAAGACTGTTATCGTGAAGCGGGGATCGATCCGCGGCGGGTGTCTTATATTGAAGCTCAGGGAATGGGGCTGCCTGTTGCGGATATCGCCGAATGGACAGCTATAAACCGTGCGCTAAGCCAGCTATGTGATGAACAAGGGGTGGCGTTCGAACCGGGCTACTGCCGGGTTAGCAGTCTAAAACCGCTGTTGGGACACATGCATTCGGCTTCGTCGCTGGGGGCGTTGCTGAAAGTCATTCGAAGTCTTCAAACCGGTAAAATTCATAAAATTCTGGGCTTTGAACAAGCGAACGAATATTGCGATACACAAGATGTGCCCTGTAGTTTGGCGACAGAAACGCAGGCGTGGCCGGCAGGCGAGCACCCCAGGCTGGCGGCTATTCATAGTTATGGTTCCGGCGGCAATAACGCCCATATATTGATCGAAGAATATCGGGGCGCCCAGGTCGCGGGCGCCGATTTTCCGTCGGCGTCGGCCCAATACGCCTTTGCCCGTGAATATTACTGGTTTCAACCTTCATCCCTCCACACGCAGCCTGTTGATGATAAGCCGCTTATCCAGGACAACATGGCAGCCAGCTATTCGGTTGCGGATGTGGTACCGGATGTACTGGCGACAATCGGCCGTCTGCTGGGGCTGAATGTCTCGGATAGCGAAATCTATCAGCAGGCATTTACCGATCTCGGTTTGGATTCCGTCTCGGTTGCGGCCTTCGTCAATCGGCTGGATGCGGCATATCCGGTTAAATTACGGCGTTCGGATTTATTCAGCTACACGACACCGGTGGCTTTAGCGCGCATGATCGCAGAACGCATGCAGGCCGACGGTTCAGAAAAAGCACGCCGTCACGGCGATGCATCGTCGCAACCGGCGCGCAGCCGTAATGATGATCATCGCAATGATGATATTGCCATTATTGGTATCGATATGAATGTTGCCGGTGCCGATAACGCGGCGGAATTCTGGCAACTGCTGCGGGAAGGTCGGTGTAGTATTGGGCCGGTTCCTGACACTCGGCGAGTCCGGGATGATCTGCGGATGAAAACCACCCGGGGTGGTTTTATGGCTCATATCGACCACTTTGATCCGCTGTTTTTCAAGATTTCTCCCCGGGAAGCCCGCAACATGGATCCCCACCATCGCTTGTTATTGCAGTCTGCATGGCGGGCGATTGAAGATGCGGGTTATGACCCGCATGGGTGGTACGGGCAAAAGCACGGCATTTTTGTCGGCATGGAGGAATCGGATTATCCACTGACCGAACACTCTGTGATTACCTCCGTACATACGGGAACGGCACCGGCCCGCATCGGGTATTTTCTTGATACCAAAGGCCCTTTGCTTTCTATCGGCACCGCCTGTTCCTCATCTCTGGTTGCCGTACACTACGCATGCCAGAGTATTTTAAACGGTGAAAGCGAACTGGCGCTTGCTGGCGGTTGTAACCTGATCTGTCAGCCTGAGCGGATATTGCATGCATTGTCCCGGATGGGCGATATGCTCTCTCCCGACGGCACCTGTTATGCCTTTGATTCTCGGGCTAACGGTATGGTGGTCGGTGAGGGTTGTGCGACGGTGGTGTTGAAGCGTTACGCCGAAGCACGGCGAGATGGCGATGATATTTATGCCATCATCAAAGGCAGCGGCATTAACTATGATGGTAAAACCAATGGCCTGACAGCGCCCAATGGCGCCCGGCAGAGTGAACTTTACACCCAGGTTTACCGGCAAAGCGGCGTTGCACCCGAACAGATAGGCTATATCGTCAGCCACGGTACCGGCACCATGTTAGGGGATCCCGTTGAATGCAATGCATTGATTGATGCGTTTCATGGCGCTGGAGCAGATAACAAGCAGTATTGTGCATTGACCTCGCCGAAGACCAATATTGGCCATACTCAAGCCGCGGCCGGTATTGTTAATTTAATTACGGCGGCGCTGGCGCTGAAAAATCGGGAAATCCCGCCCTCGCTCAATTATACCCAGCCAAATGAAGATATTGCTTTTGCCGATAGCCCTTTTTATGTGAATACCGAGCTTAAACACTGGGAGCAGAAGTCGCGTTTTGCGGCGGTCAGTTCTTTCGGGCATACGGGAACCAATGCCCATGTGGTGTTGCAGAACGCCGAAACTGAGGGGACAGAACAGGGGGCGCAGTCAGGTGAAGCGGATTCTTACCTGATCGTGTTATCCGCAAAAAGTGAACCGCAGTTAAAACAGATGGCCGCAAACCTGATCGCCGACCATGAGCCGGAAAGCATACGGGATCTTGCTTATACCCTACAAGTCGGACGAACGGCGATGCCTCATCGTCTGGCGTTGATTGCCGACGGCTGGCAGACCTTACAGCAGGCCGTGGGCCGGTATCTTACCGCCGAAGACGGGGTAAGCGCATGTAGCGATCTGTATTATGTCGATTTGTCGGGAACGGCCTGTTCCGGTGCTGCCAGGGCGTTACTTTCTGGCGAGGAACGCTTACATCCTGTACCCGACGCCCGGCACGACGGAATTTCCCCGCTTGTTTTCAGACAGCTGACATTGTGGTTGCGGGGTGAACCGGCAGACTGGCGCGCTTTATACCCAGGGTCGACACCGCGCAGGATGCACCTGCCGACTTACCCGTTTGAACGGGAAAGCTATTGGATTTCCACGGTGGATAGCCCTGTAACGAACAGTCCTGTAACGAACGGTTCTGTGACGAACAGTCCTGTAACAGGCCGCTCTGTCGTCAGAACATCCGTACCGATCCAGGAGCGCCGGAAGGTTGAATCTGACCCGCCACATGTACTGATTGAACCCGATGAAACCGTGGCGCCAGCACAGGAGGATGCTGTTCTGGTCTACCGTGAGCGGTGGCGGCAACAATCGTTGCCGGGTGCGCTGAACCGCGACCAGGTGCAGCGCTTGCTTTGCATCATCCCCGCCGCCGGTCAGACGGCGATGCGTCTTGGCATCAATCAAATGGCCGGGGACGTAGCGACGGAATTTTTCACACCGGATGATCTGTCGGCAACCGATGCAACAACCTATCACCACTCCTTTTCCCAGTGGAAAACGCACGCCCAAACGGCGAGCGGTCAGGAAACGGCTGCGGCTTTGCTGTGTTTTGTTGAGCCCGAATCGGGAATGAATCAATTGGTTCCGCTGTTTCAGGGGCTGCTGTCCAGCGGACTCGTTGTCGGTCGTATTTTGGTGGTCAGTGCGTTTACCCACGATCTGGGGCGTTGCTATGCCGATGCCCTGGTGGCTTTAGGCGCTTCCTTACGTTTGGTTCTGCCGGAAACACGGATCACGTTTGCCGGATTTGAACTGACAGCAGCAGCGGATACCGATCAATGGCAATCGATCGCCGGATGTATTGCTGACATCTGGGCTGAATTGCAGGCCGAACTTGCTCAAAGTGTGCTGTATCTCCAGGGCAAGCGTCATGTGTTGACTGTCGAGCCGACCTGGATGGAAAACGCTAACCGTGTTTTAAACGCCGGTGATGGTTTAGAACCCGGTGATGGTTTAGAACCCGATGATGGCTTGAAAACAGACAATGGGGTGAAAACAGAGAGTTGTTTAAAAATCGGCGGCTGTTATCTGATTACCGGTGGGCTCGGGGGTTTAGGGACGGTATTTGCACGCTATCTGTGTGAGCACTTTATGGCGCAGGTTCTTCTGGTTGGCCGCTCTCCGCTTGATCTGGAAAAACAGGCCGCATTACGAGTAATTGAACAGCTCGGCGGTCAGGTGACTTATCTGCAAGCGGATGTGAGTGAGTTGTCTCAGATGCAATCCCTGTTCGCTGATTGTCAGCGTCAGGGCATTAAGATCAACGGCATATTACATACCGCTGGCGTTCAAACGACACAGACACTGGCAGAAAAAGATCTTGCTGGCATCCGCCAGGTGTTGGCACCCAAAATTCAGGGGACGCTGGCCTTGGATCAGGCATGGCACAGCGTATTCGGTGCTGAAGACACGTTAGATTTTATCGTTTATTTCTCTTCCAGCGCGGCGATGTTGGGCGATTTTGGTGCCGGTGATTATGCAGTGGCGAACCGTTTTCAAATGGCCTATGCCAACAGCCGAAATAGACAGGTGTCTGTCGAAGGAAACACACCATTCCTGGTAGGAAAGACTATCGCCATCAGCTGGCCTGTCTGGCAGGACGGAGGAATGACACAACGCTCGGCTGAGCGAGTACAGGCAACATCCCTTTACCTGAAAACCAGCGGGCAACGTGCATTGCGCAGTGAAGAAGGTTTGAGGGTGTTTGAACAGTTGCTTGCCAGTGAAGCCGGCTCGTCACTGGTGATGGTCGGACAGCCCGACAAGATTCAACGCTTGCTGGAGAAGGGTTTGCAGAACGGATCCAGTAACGATCAGGGCCGGTCGCAGCACTCGTTGGCGGCAACCATAGCCCATCGTCCCGAAATGAAGGGATTGACGGTTGAGCAATGCGTACTTTGGGAATTGCAGCAGGCGGTGAGCGAGATTTTAAGTATTGAACGGCACCGTTTGCACCAGGACGTGAATCTGGCCGATTTCGGGTTTGACTCGATAAGCCTGGCTGAGTTTGCCTCTTGCCTCAGTCGGCACTGGAACATCGTGGTTTCGCCCGCCCTGTTTTTCGGGCATTCCACCCTTTTGCAACTCTGTCAGTATTTTATGCTGACACATGGCGCATTGATGCAGACGTATTACGGCGAATCCGCCGGGGATGCCGAGGTATCTGACCACCGTGCCGAATCGGTACATTCAGCCTCGGACGCCCGGCCTGTAGGCAGCGTGACTGGCGGGGAAGAAGGGTCTGGCGAGGTGAAGGCGGCTTTTGTCGAAGCAGAAGAGCCGATTGCGATTATCGGTATGAGCGGCCGTTTTCCCGGTGCCCGTGACATTGATGAAATGTGGCGGTATCTGGCAGAGGGAAAATCGGCGGTGAGCCGGGTGAGCGCCGCATACTTGCGTGGTCGGGACGAGTCTGAGCGTGATAGTCGTACGACAGAACCGGGGTTGTGGTGTGGCGTCATACCCGGTGCGGCCGAATTTGACCCACTGTTTTTTGAAATCTCGCCCCGAGAAGCACAGAACATGGATCCGGGCCAGCGCCAGCTCTTACAGGAAGCATGGAAAGCGCTGGAGCATGCCGGTTACGGCGCGCAACAGTTGCGGCAGCATCACATCGGCACGTTTGTCGGTGTGGAAGAGGGCGCTTACGGTCGTTTCACGGGGGCTGAACAGGTTGAAATTACCGCCAATCACAACGGTATTCTGGCTTCACGGCTGGCCTATTTTCTTGATCTGCATGGGCCCGTGCTGGCGATCAATACCGCCTGCTCATCCGGTTTGGTCGCCGCGCACCTGGCATGTGCCAGTCTGCGTAACCGGGAATGCGATACCGCACTGGCAGCCGGCGTGAGTCTGCAACTCGCGACGGAAGGCTTCGATATCATGCAGCGCTCAGGCATGCTCTCACCGGACGGGGTCTGCTATACCTTCGATCAGCGCGCTAACGGCATGGTGCCGGGCGAAGCGGTGGTGGTGCTGGTACTGAAACGCTTGTCACAGGCCGAAGCCGATGGTGATCTGATCCACGGTTTGATTCGGGCCAGTGGTATCAATTATGACGGTAAAACTAACGGGATCACCGCACCGAATGGCGTTGCACAGACGGACTTGCTCAAGAACCTGTATCAACGTGCTCACATTGATCCCGCGCAGATTGACTATATCGTGACACACGGAACGGGCACCCGACTGGGGGATCCGGTCGAGATTAATGCGCTGAATGATGCGTTCAGCGCATACACCGATAAACAGGCTTTTTGCGCCCTGACGTCGACCAAAACGAATTTTGGCCATACGTTTGCCGCTTCGGGGCTCCTGAGTGCCGTGAGTCTACTTCAGGCGCTGAATCAGCACGTCATCCCCGCAAGCCTGCATTGCCAACAGGAAAATGATTACATTACCTGGGCAGAGAGTCCTTTTTATGTGAATAAAACCCCCAAAGCCTGGCCGGTACAGGTGGGTAAGCAGAGAATGGGGGCCGTGAGTGCTTTCGGCATGAGCGGAACCAATGCTCATCTGCTGATGCAGGAATACCCTCAGCCGGTTTCGCTCCCAGAGCCAACACGCAGCCACTATCTTCTCTGTTTGTCGGCCAAGACTGAGGAGGCGTTATACCGTAAGGTCGATGATCTGATTTTGCATGTGCAAAAACCGGAAACCCGCGCTCAGGGGCTGGCGGCGATCAGCTATACCTTGCTCCGGGGGCGGAGTCATTTTCAATATCGTCTGGCGGTGGTGGTTGAAGATCGGGACGGTGTCATCATCACTTTGCGACAGGCAGAGCATTCGCAGCGTCCCAATCTGTTTCGCGGTAAAGTCCCCTTGGGTTTCACCGGGCAAAAAGCCATTCGTCAACATATCGACGTTTTATTACACCAGTCGCAACCTATGGCGGGGCAGGAATATCAGGAAAACCTGTCCGCACTGGCAGACTATTATTGCCAGGGGTACGAGCTGGACGGGGCGGTACTGTTGCCGGATGTATCCAGATGTGTTGTCTTACCGACGTATCCCTTTGCCAGAGAGCATTACTGGGTAGAATCCGGCGCGTTATCTTCATCGCCAGATCCCATCGTCGCTGCCAGACCGGGGCAACGGCATCCGTTGTTGCAGGAGAATGCTTCAACGCTTGCTGAGCTTCGTTTTCGCTCCGAGTTTAGCGGCGAGGAGTTTTTCCTCGCGGATCACCAGATTCATGGTCAGAAGGTGCTGCCGGGCGTCAGCTATCTGGAAATGGCCCGGGCAGCGTATACCTATGCCTCCTCTTCCCTCATGTCAGCATCGCAACCGCCGCATTTCAGCTTGAAGCAGGTACTCTGGCTTCAGCCGGTGATCGCAACGCAACAGACAACCACCATCTATCTGGGTCTCTACGAGCAGGAAAATGGTCTTATTGACTACCAGATTTATTCGGAAAACGAGTTACAGCAGCGCACGATTCATGGCCAGGGAATCATTGATCCCTGTATGAATAATGCCCTCACGGAGAATAAAGCCTTAGCGCAGGGTTATCTGGATCTGGATCTATTGAAGAAACAGATGACGGGCCCTGAATACCCGGCGGCGTACTGTTATCAGACGTTTCTCGACATGGGGCTGAACTATGGCGAGGCATTTCAGGGCATTGAACAGCTACTCACCGGCGAGCGTCAGGTACTGGCCCGGATTTCGCTGCCGGATACGGCGCCATCCTCCGCGTTCGGCCTGCACCCGAGCCTGATGGATGCCGCCTTGCAAACCAGTCTGGGGTTGAATCACTCCGGCCTGCAGCCTGGCGCTGCCTATGTTCCTTTTGCGCTGGAGCAACTGGATGTATTCGGTGAGGTTGATACCCAGCTTTGGGTCTGGCTACGGCTGGTATCAACAGCAAACCCGGCGGATGAGCAAGTGCAGAAAATGGATATCGACCTTTGCGATGATCAAGGTCGTATCTGTGTGAGCCTGCGTGGATTCTCAACCCGGATGTTGCCGCTATCTCACCCTGCCGAGAACGATGTCGCGCCAGGATCGGTGACTGCTGTGGATACGACGGCGAGCGCAGCGATGGCCGTTGGCATCACGAGTAAAGCATTACGCGGCACCGAATATTTTTTGCAGGATCACGGTGGTGTGCTTCCTGGAATGCTGTCTCTGGAATGGATGAGAGAACTGGCGGAATCACAACGTCTAACCGAGGACTCCGAGGCTGTGGTGGGCCTCAACGCGGTGATCTGGCATCAGCCCGTGATAGTGGGCGAGGCGGGAGCGGATATCGATCTGGCTCTACATCGGGATGAACAAGGCTATCACTGCGTTATCAGTAGACAAGGACAGATTCATGCACAAGGGCGGGTGATGACCGGTGTTGTCGGTGCGGCAGCACCTCAGCCGCTGCCGCTTGAAGACATCGAACTTCGCTGCCGGCAGCGTCGATCCCATCATGCCTGTGCTGAATTTTTCGGTATCGCTATTGGGCCCAGATTGCTTGGGATTACCGAGTATCAGCAGGGGGATCATGAAGCGCTGGTGACGCTGGCGGTTCACCAGGAGGTTGTCGGTGTGGGCGAGGTGCAGGCGTTACATCCGGCGCTGATGAATGGGGCGGTGTTGGCGGCCATTATGCTGGCTGTCGGCGGTGAACGGCAAGGCGCCCGTCCGCTGATGCCTTTTAGCCTGGATACGCTGCGGATCTACCAGCCGTTGCCGGCAAGCGTCCTGGCTTATATTCGCCAAAAGCCGTCTGATACGGGTTCAGAACAAGAACATCGTGTTGTGCATTGTGATATCTGGTTTACCGATCATCACGGGCAGATTTTGGTTGAGATGAAAGGACTGAGCATGATCGGTGCTCAGGCCTCGCCAGCCGCGTCGCTGGTTTTTGCCCGGCCTCAATGGATTATGCAGCGTGTGGGATCGGTGAAGGAGCGTGACCGTGCTCCAGATGCATTGCCGCCTTGTTTTATTCTGTCGGATGAGAATGAGGCGCTGCAAACCGCGTTACAAACGACCTGGCCCGAGGGTCAGGTGATGAACCTGTCTGTGGGCCACGACCAGCAACAATTGACATCTTGTCTGCAACAGTTATTCGTCCGGATAAAAGAAGGGGTGCTGGCTTGCCGGGAGCACTCTCAGCGACAGGCGCTATTTATACTGGCATCGGAACCGGTTAATGAAGCGTGGTTATTAGCCGGTGCGGGACTTCTCAACACCGCCCGGCAGGAGCAATCGGGGCTCAATGGAAAAGTGATCCGATACCACGCTTCACCTGACGCCATTCAATCGCTGCTCGCTCAGTTACCGTCTGACATGCATGGCGCCAATGACGCCACAGAGATCCATTACGATGCAACCGGAAACCGGTCGGTGAAGGAATGGTGCCCGATAACGCCGGCAGAGGTGACTGAGGCGCTGCCGATTTCTTCTGACAGTGTTATCTGGATCACCGGCGGTTTGGGGGGGATTGGTTATCAGATTGCCCGTGAACTTGGGACGAGATATCAGGCCCGGTTGGTGCTTAGCGGCCGCTCTGCCCTGAATGAACGCAGTGAGCAACGCCTGTTGGATTTGCGGCATCAGGGCATTCAGGTGACTTACCTGCCGGGGGATGTGGCCGATCCGGCACAAACCCGCAAGTGGGTACAACAGATTCTGCAAGCTGAAGGTCAACTGAATGGCATCATCCATAGTGCAGGTATTCTTCGTGATGCTTTCATTGTCAATAAAACGCAAGCCGAGCTGCTTGACGTTTTCGCGCCGAAAGTGGCAGGAACTCTGGCGCTGGACAACGCGACCCAGGATTGCAACCTGGATTTTATGGTGTTGTTCTCTTCATTAAGCAGTGCTTTTGGTAATGCCGGTCAGGCCGATTATGCCTGTGCCAATGGCTTTATGGATGGATTTGCCTTCTGGCGTAACCAGCAGGTTGCCAGTGGCCTGCGTCGGGGGAAAACCCTGTCGGTAAACTGGCCGCTATGGCGTGATGGCGGCATGGGGATTTCCGCGCCAGATGCTGAACTGCTCAGACAGCAGACAGGGTTGATTCCGATGCCCACCGAGGCAGGGATTCGGGCATTGATGCTGGGGCTGCAAAGTCAGGAATCTCAGCTTGCCGTCATCTATGGTGAGGCAGAGAAAATCCGGGCCCGGCTCTCTGATGGACAAACGTCAAACCATTCGTCGTCCGGGTATGCATCAGAGATAAAAAATGCGGCAGGTTTGACAACCGCGGCAAACAGCCCGGTTCGGGTCGGTCAGGTTTGTGCCTTGCTGGTCAGCATGGTCGCGCAACTGCAAAAGCTCGATGAGAAGAAGATCGAGTTGGATATGGAGCTGTCCAAATATGGCTTCAATTCTATCGACTTCACCGAGTTCGCCAGTCGTCTCAATAAAACCTACGGATTGGCACTGATGCCGACGGTTTTCTTTGAGCATTCAACTCTGAGGGCGATGGGGAACTATCTGGCTGATACTTACCCCGCGGCTTTTGCTGATAAAGCGGCTGCGGCACCCGTCACCGCTGGATCGACAGCGGGAAGGGCGGCGGCTAAACACCCGCCTCAGATGACCGTCACCAGCACCGTGAAAACGGATGCAGACAGAAAAACATTTGCCTGGCGGGCTGCACCGCGCATCCAGTCCCGGTCAACGCCCGCGGTTGCGTCGCCAGACACCGCCGTATTAGACACCGCCGTTTCTGCGGTGGCCGCCTCAGACATTTCAACCGCGACGGCACCGGCGGTGAGCACGCCACTCGCGCCAGCAACATCGCCAGCACCGGAAGCGATAGCGATCATCGGTATGAGTGGTCGGTTTCCTCAGTCCCGCAACCTGGATGAGTTCTGGCAACAACTGGACGCGAATCAGGATCTGATAAGCCAGGTTCCGGCAGATCGCTGGAACTGGCAGGACTATTATGGCGATCCACATGAAACCCCTGGAAAAACCAAAGTCAATGGTGGGGGGTTTATGCAGGATGTCGATTGTTTCGACCCGCTGTTTTTTGGGATCTCTCCGCGTGAGGCTCAATCACTGGATCCGCAATTCAGGGTTTTTCTGGAAACGGTCTGGGCCACGATTGAGGATGCCGGCTATTGTGCCAGTGATTTATCGGGCAGCAATACCGGGGTTTTTGTCGGGGTATCGACCTCTGAGTATAAAGATGCCTGGCTGAAGTATTCCCACGATAAATTCGGTATCGGTGATCCACCCTGGCTGTCTCATTTTGCGCTGGCAAACCGAGTGTCTTATATCCTGAATCTGCACGGCCCCAGCGAGCCTATCGATACCGCATGTTCCAGTTCGCTGGTTGCCATTCATCGGGCGATCGAGGCGATGCGCGCCGGCAGTTGCGACGTGGCGATTGTGGGTGGCGTCAACATTATCGTCAATCCGGGGATCACCATTACCGCCGGAGAGGCCGGCATTCTTAGCGAAGACGGCCGTTGCAAAACATTTGACATCAGTGCCGATGGTTATGGTCGTGGTGAAGGCGTCGGCGTCATTATGCTCAAACCCCTCAGTCAGGCGAAAGCCGATGGCGACCGCATTCACGGTCTGATCCGTGGCAGTGCCGAGAATCACGGCGGCAAAGCCACCTCGCCGACGGCACCGAATCCGGTTGCGCAGCAAGAACTGTTGGTTCAGGCCTATCGCCGTAGTGGCATTGATCCAGCGACGGTGGGCTATATCGAAACCCACGGCACCGGAACTAAACTGGGCGACCCAATTGAAATCAATGGGTTGAAGAAAGCGTTTGCAACCCTGTACCGGGAGCGGAATAAAACGATGACCCGAAAGGCTTATTGTGGCCTGGGGTCGGTGAAAACCAATATCGGACATCTGGAAGCCGCTGCCGGTATTTCCGGTGTCGTGAAAATTTTGCTGATGTTCCGTCACCAAAAAATTCCGGGCAACGTGCACCTTAAGACGGCGAACCCTTATCTGGATTTAGCCGATAGCCCATTCTATCTGGTTCAGGAGACACAAGCGTGGCCGGCGATGGAAGATGCTGCGGGTCAGCCAATACCGAGAAGGGCCGGCGTCAGTAGCTTCGGTATCGGTGGGGCTAATGCACATATTGTGCTTGAGGAATATGTACCGGTAGCGGACGTCGAGAATGCTTCATCGTCTTCTGCGCTGCCGGTGGCCATTGTGCTGTCGGCCAAAAAGGCCGAGCGCTTAGCCGCAGTTGTACAAGGACTGGCGGCTTTTCTGGATTCTGCGCAGTTTACCGCCCAGCCGCCCAGCCTGACGGAGATCGCCTATACCCTGCAAGTGGGGCGTGAAGCGATGGATCAACGTCTGGCCTTTGTCACCCATTCCGTGCAGGCATTGAAACAAACATTAGCGGCTTATCTCTCGGGTTCAGACGCGCCGGAAGCTCTCTATCGCGGTAGTGTGAAAGCCGGTAAAGCCTCTCTGTCGATGCTGACCGAGGAAGAAACATGGCAGACGATGGTCGAAACATGGTTGCAAACCGGCAACTACAACAAACTGCTTGATGTGTGGGTGAAGGGCGGCCAGATTGACTGGAAGCAACTGTACCCGGCAGCCGTTAAACCCCGTCGAATCGGTTTGCCGACCTATCCGTTTGCACGAGATCGTTTCTGGCTAAAGGTAAAGACGCCGACGAGTGAGCGCAATGGGCAAGGGACGGCGCCACCCCCGGTAAAAATAAGCCCTTATCGTTTGCATCCTCTGGTGCATCGCAATACTTCGGATATGACTTCGCTCTGTTTTACCTCTTGGTTTGATGGCCGTGAATTTTTCCTGGCTGATCATCTGGTTATGGGGAAAAAGCTGTTACCCGGAGTGGCTTATCTGGAAATGGCCCGGGCTGCCGTTGAGCAGGTCGTCGGCGTGGGACTTCATTTGCAATTAACGCAGATTGTGTGGGTACGCCCATTCATTGCCGAACATCAGGGGGCAGCGGCACCCTCAACCTCAACGGAAAGCTATCCGCTCACTGTGAAACTGTTGCCGCAGTCGGCCAAGGTGATTCGGTTTGACATCTGTTCTCTGATGGCGGATGGCCAAACCCAGGTGCATTGTCAGGGGAAAGTGCTCGTCATCGACCCGCTTTCAGATGACGGCGAAAGACTCGATCTGTCTGTCGCTATGGCTGAACATCAGCAAGGAATCATGGATAAGCTTGAGTGTTACCAGGCTTTTCGTGAACTGGGGATCGTATACGGCCCTGGGCATCAGGGCATTGAGCGCCTGTATCTGGCGAAGGGGCGTGTGCTGGCGCGGTTGACGTTGCCTGAAACGCTCAGTGAAACGCTTGGGGATTATGTCTTACATCCTAGCCTGATGGATGCGGCATTACAGGCGACACTGGGTTTATCCCGAGAGCATCGGTTGGGTTTACCGTTTGATATGGAATCAATGGATATTCTTCATCGATGCACATCAGCGATGTGGGCTTGTATTACCTATGACGGCGGAATTGAACCCGATCCCCAGGCAAAGGTACAGCGACTGACTATCAAGTTATATGACGACGCGGGGCAGCTTTGCGTTTATCTGCGTGGCTTTAGCGCCCGCACGCCTGAGCAGGCTACGACTCAGGGAAAGGGGACGCTCATGCTGGTGCCGCAGTGGCTTCGTAAACCCGTGCCGGTCAATACGGTTGCTCCGTATTCATACGCGAGTCGCCAGGTCTTATTTTGCGGCGATCGTGCTATCGCAAACGATATTGGTCTGACGGATGACGTCGTTTTGCCGATGCAGGCTTCGGACGATATCGCGCAGAATTTTCATCAGAATGCGCTGGCACTGTTTGCACAGGTGCAAACGATGTTAGCCGGTAAACCCAAACAGGCGATATTACTGCAACTGGTGGTTGCCGGCGATTTCCCGACCCGGCTATCAACCGCCCTCAATGGATTGTTAAAAACGGCACGTTTAGAGAACCCCCACTTTATCGGTCAACTGATTGAGCTGGATATGGGCGTCAGCGCCGATGATGTGGGTGAGAAGCTGCGGGAAAGTAGCCTCGTGCCGGAAGATATTCACATCCGCTATGACCGGGAAGGGCGTCAGGTTCTGTCCTGGCAGGAAGTGTGCTCGACGACGGGCGGGCGGGGTGTGCCCAATGCCTCAGCGTTGTCCCCGGCGTCTGGACAGGCTGGCCTGCCGTGGAAGGAGCAGGGCGTTTATCTCATTACTGGCGGCGCTGGCGGGTTGGGACTTATTTTCGCCACGGAAATCGCCCGTCAGACCCGGCATTCAAGGTTGATTTTAACCGGGCGTTCCGCCATGAACGCCCGGATCCAGTCGTCGATCAGCCCGTTGGCGGCGCTGGGCGCACAGGTCGATTACCGCATGCTCGACGTGTGTGACCGGCAAGGGGTTGAGGCGCTGATCGCTACCGTGACCGCACAGTACGGAACGATCAACGGTGTTCTGCACTGTGCCGGCGTACTGCGTGACAGCTACATACTGAAAAAGTCTGCGGCGGATTTCCAGGCCGTGCTGGCACCGAAAGTTCAGGGCGTAGTGAATCTGGATCAGGCTTTGGCGCAGCATCCGCTGGATTTCTTTATTCTGTTTTCTTCAACGGCGGCAGGTTTGGGTAATCCGGGACAGGCCGATTATGTGACTGCCAATAGTTTCATGGATGCCTACGCCCATTATCGCCAGCAACGGGTGGCTGCGCAGTTGCGGATGGGAAGAACCCTGGCGATCAATTGGCCGCTCTGGAAAGCGGGTGGGATGAGGGTTGATGACGCCTTCGAAACCATGATGTACCAAAGTACGGGCATGATCGCGATGTCTACGGATGCCGGTCTTCAGGCGTTCTACCGGGCTATCGGGCGGGAAGAAAACCAGGTGCTGGTGATTGCCGGCGACATTGAAAAATTGCGCCAGACGCTCAGTGCTGTTCAGTGGGTAAACGCGGATGAAAAGCGCTGTGAAGAGCCGAGATTAGCCGAGCGCGCACAAGGATTTGACCACATGGCAACCACACGGACTGATGATATGCCACGGACTGATAGATCACGGATCGATAAGCAGGGTCTGGAAGCGGCGGTGCAGCAACTGTTGACTCGAGACGTATCCGCATTACTTGATGTGGACAAGGCCGAAATCGATTTGGATCTTGAATTGACGGAGCTGGGCTTTGACTCAATTCTGACGACTGGGTTTGCCAACACGTTGAATCGCCAGTACGGGCTTGACCTGCTACCTACCGTCTTTTTCGAGTATCCAACCCTTTCGGCATTAAGCCGTTACCTGACGGAAACCTATCAGACGGTATTTGCTGCAAGATTTACGGATCTTTGGCATCCAGAGAGCGCCCGTGAAACATCGGCCCATCATGGGGCCGTCAAGTCTTCGCCGGCGGAGCACTCGGTTCAGACCGTGGCTGATTGCTGGCAATCAGTGCCGACCGGGGAACAGACCGCATCTCGCCCTATTGAGCTGGATATTCAGGCGTTGCATGAGGTGATTCAGTCGCTTCTGTTGCAGGAAGTCTCAACGTTGTTACAAGTGAGCGTGGCGGACATTGATAGCGATATTGAACTGAATGAGCTGGGTTTTGACTCAATTCTGACGACCGGTTTTTCGAATACGTTGAACCGGCAATATGGGTTGGATTTGCTCCCGACCGTGTTTTTTGAATATCCGACCATCGCCGGATTGACCACTTATCTGGCCGATCATTATCAGGAACGCTTTAGTCATCTCTTTGCCGAAAAAGTGAGGGTGCAATCGCCGCGCTCTTGCTCACCGGCGAATGAAACATCATCGACGCATAAAACATCACCGGCGAATGACGTACCGGCCGTGAAGGATAATGAGCGTAGCCGCGGGTCGGCGATGCATTTGGCGGATAACTCACCCCTGACAGAGCGGCAACCATCGCAAGCGCCAGCCCGCCCGCGAGATGAACAGGAAGCGATTGCGATTGTGGGTATGAGCGGCAGCTTTCCGATGGCGCCGGATTTGGAGACCTACTGGGAAAATCTGTTTCAAGGCAAGGACTGTATCAGTGAAGTTCCGCCAACCCGCTGGAACTGGCGGGATTACCTGCAAGATGTGCAGGGCGCTGACAACAGCGACAGTATTCGCTGGGGCGGATTTATCCAAGATATGGCGGAGTTCGATCCGCTGTTTTTCGGCATCTCGCCCCGGGAGGCTGAATTCATGGATCCGCAACAACGTTTGTTGATGACCCATGTCTGGAAAGTGATTGAAGATGCCGGTTATTCGGCCAGCTCGCTGTCCGGCAGCTCATTGGGCCTCTATATCGGAACGGGGAACACCGGTTATTCCGGCCTGATCGTCGATGCGAAGCTTCCGGCAGAAGGCTTCACCGCAACGGGAATCGTTCCTTCGATCGGCCCGAACCGAATGAGCTATTTTCTTAATGTCCACGGCCCGAGTGAACCGATTGAAACGGCGTGCTCATCCTCGTTGATTGCGATTCACCGTGGGGTATCGGCCTTGCGCCATGAAGGCTGCGATATGGTGATTGTCGGTGGGATCAATACGCTGGTTACGCCGGATACGTTTGTCAGCTTCTGCAAGGCCGGCATGCTTGCCGCCGACGGTCGTTGCAAAACCTTCTCCGGCAAGGCTGACGGTTATGTCCGGGGCGAGGGCGTCGGGATGTTGTTGCTGAAACGCTTACATGCTGCAGAAGCAGACGGCGATCACATTTATGGCGTGATCCGTGGCAGTGCGCAGAATCACGGCGGTCGGGCCAGCTCGCTGACGGCGCCGAATCCCAGGGCGCAGGTCGCATTGCTGGAAAGCGTCTACCGGAATGCCGGTATTGATCCCCGGAGTATGAGTTACATCGAGGCTCACGGTACGGGGACGAAGCTCGGTGATCCGATTGAAATCAATAGCCTGAAAGCCGCATTTAAGGCTATGAAGGCCGATTATCCAGATGAGGGATATCACAATACAGAGTGTGGTATTGGATCGGTGAAAACCAATATCGGGCATCTGGAGATGGCGGCAGGGATTGCTGGCGTCATTAAAGTGCTGCTGCAAATGAAGCATCAAACCTTAGTGAAGAGCCTGCATGGCGAAGAACTGAATCCCTACATCGATTTCACGGGAACCCCTTTTTATCTCGTTGGCGAGAATCGTCCCTGGCCAGCGTTGAAAAACGCCCGCGGAGAAACTTTGCCGCGCCGGGCCGGTGTCAGCTCGTTTGGTTTTGGGGGGGCTAATGCGCATGTGGTGATAGAGGAGTACCGGGATACCCGTCCGGTATCACCAGCCGTACAGGATCGTTATGTGATCCTGTTGTCTGCCAAAGACGATGTGCGTTTACGGCAGGTAGCCCAGAATCTCAGGCAGTATCTGGCACAGCATCGGGAAAACCCTGAACTGACGTTGACGAATCTGGCCTATACGCTGCAAGTCGGGCGTGATGCGATGGATGAGCGGCTGGGATGGATCGTGAAGTCATTCGATGAACTGATGGCGAAGATTGACGGTTTTCTGCAAAACACCGGAAATTCCGATGACACATACCGGGGGCAACGCGGCAGTCATAAAGGGCTGATGGCCCAGTTTTCTGCTGATGAAGAGTTGAGTGAAGCCATTGCGAAATGGGCTGAGCGTGGGAAGTATGCCAAGTTGCTGAACCTGTGGTGTCAGGGGCTGGCGTTTGACTGGTCAGGTTTGTACCAAGGGCAACGTCCGCGTCGTCTTAGCCTGCCGACCTATCCCTTCGATCGTCAGCGATTCTGGCTTCCGGAAGACCAGGGGCAACGCCGTGCCGCTGAGCGCTTACCCGATGAGAATGGCGCTGACCCGGTACGGGAAGCATCGGCCAGCGTCCCTTCGTCGTCATCGGAAAACCTCGCCCCCGAGGGCGTAAACACACACTTTAATCTTGATACTTATCTGATACAGCTGGTCAGTCGGCAGCTCAAAGTCTCCGAAGCGATCATTAGCCCGGATCGCGCGCTGGAAGAGCTGGGGATGGATTCGGTCGTGTCCGCTGGCCTGTTAAAAAATATCCGGGAAAAATTCCCGGATGTGTCCCGCTCGCTGTTTATGGAGTACCGCACCGTAGGGGAAATTCGGCAATACCTGAGCAGCCATTTTGGCGATCAACTGGCGAAGCTGGGTAGCCAAACCTTGCCTACCGCACGGGCGGATAGCGAAAAACCGACGGATGAGCAGAGCGCAGTAACCGGAAAAGAACCGGGGCAGAATATCAGTATTATCGGCATGGCCGGTATTTTCCCTCAGGCGGAGCATATCTCCGGATTCTGGGAAAACCTGAGTGCTGGCCGTACAACGCTTTCTGCTTTGAGTGGCAAGCGCAGGTATCTGATGGCTCTGGATGCGCGCGACAGGGGTAGCGATAGAATCGGCGGTTATCTTGATGGGGTCGAGTATTTCGATCACAAGCTGTTTAAAGTTCCTCACAAGGAGGCCCAAAAGCTGGATCCCCAGATACGGAAGTTGCTCGAAGTCATCTGGCAATCCGTGACGGATGCCGGATACACCCTGAGCCAGTTCCGTGAAAAACGAACCGGACTTTTTGTGGCGACGCGCGGGCATTCAGGTTATCAGGATATTCCTGCCAGGATGGATCCCACTCAGGCGGCACAGTGGCGTTTTCAGGCGGAACAGATATCCGCTTATGCCAATCGCATCTCCAATATTCTGAACCTGTCGGGGTTGAGTGAAATTGTAGAAACCGGATGCGCCAGCTTTCTGGTGGCAATCAGACATGCCATGAGCGCCATTAAAGAAGGGCGCTGCCAGCAGGCTATTGTTGCCACGGCGGAACTGGGGCTTTCTCCCTTCGTTCAGAACCGCACGGATGATCAAGCCTTGTATAGCGCTCATCCCGTGACGAAAAGCTTTGCCCATGACTCGGATGGGTATGTGAAAAGTGAAGTCGTCGGCGCCATTATCCTGAAAGCCGAGACAGAGGCGTTGGCGCAGGGAGACGCCATCTATGCCAATGTGAAAGCGGTCGGTGTCAGTCATGGCGGCAAAGCGCCGCTGAAGTGGTATAGCCCGAATATTGAAGGGCAGAAATCGGCCATCGTGGCCGCGTTCAGCGAAGCTGGCATTGACCCGGCGACCATCTCTTATATCGAACCTGAAGCCAACGGTTCCCAGTTGGGCGATGCGTCTGAATTGGTGGCCATTCAGGCAGTATATGGCCCCTATCTGCAAGAGAGCAAAGCACGACAGGCCGCTATCCAGACGAGCCATATCCCAGCGGATAGTCATGCGCCTTCGATTGCCATTGGCTCTCTCAAACCGTTGACCGGCCATGCCGAAACGGCATCGACTTTTCCGGTATTAGTGAACATGGTGCTGTCGATGTACCACCGCCGTCTGGCAAAAGTCGAGGGGCTGGGAGAACTGAACGAAGGAATCACCCTGACCGATGGTTTCGAGCTACTCAGAGCCGATCGGGACTGGGCGAAGCCTGACCATCTCCCCCGGCGCGGTGCTATCCACTCTATGAGTATTGGGGGGGTGAATGCACACCTGCTGCTTGAGGAATATGACGATGTTCAACGCGCTGAGTGGCTTACGTCTGCCGCCAGGCAGATAAACCGGCCCTTTATTTTTCTGTTTTCTGAATCGGATGAAGACAGATTAGACACGCTGGTGCGTGATTACCTGGATTTTTTGCCTCGCGTGCAGGCAGATATTGCCGCAGGCAAGTTTCTTACAGGCGCGCCGGCGGCAGCACAGCAACCGGCGATGGAATCGGTCTATCTGGAGCAACTCGAATACACCCTGCAACAGGGCCGGGAACAACGAACCGTGCGACTGGCTATCTGCGCAGCAAGTATTGCGCAGTTGCAGGATAGTTTGCAGCGCTGGCGATCTCATGCGGGCAATCAGCCTGACATTTATGACAGTCGTTATGTGTCGCCGGATATCGCTGCGCGCCTGTCTCATTTCGATGATGGCATGCGGCAAGCCGTGATGGATTGGCTGGCTGGTCATGTTGTGGATTGGGCGACGTTGCGTCTGGCTGAAGGGCGGGAGGCGTTGATACCCAAACTCCATCTGCCGGCCAATCCATTGCAGAAAGTCTTCTGTTGGCACGACGGTTTCGACGATATCAACGCGGCTGATGAAAACAGTTCAGTATCGACGGCAGCAGAACAGCGCGCTGTTGTGGAGTAAACAAGGAGTGAGTGTGGTTATTTTCTGGATGAAATAGAGGTGAATAATGAATGAGTTGGATGAAGCTTTGTCAAGTTATCTTGTTGCGTTAGCAGCAAAAATATTGAAATGTGACCAGGCGGATATCGCGTGGGAAAGCGACATTGATGAATATGGATTTGAGTCGATGGAGGTTAATCAATATTGCATGGATTTGAATACGTTTTTTTCTATCAAGTTGACTCCGGTGGTGTTTCTGGAAGTCAATTCGCTTCAGGGATTGAGTGAATATCTTAAAAAGCATCATTTCAATCGCCTTGAAGTAACGCTTCTCTGAATTTGGAAAAAGAGGAAAATATTTATGGAAAAATATGACATTCAAAGTGAAACGCAACGGAAAGTATTTGAAATGATGCCATCGTTCTTTCTCGATCAGGAAGAACAGGCAAATTTCCACTTTATGATGCATATGCGTCTGTTGCTAAAGTCTCCCGATTTTATGGCGACGTTCGAACGTGATTTATTTGAGAAAAAATTAGCGGATCTGCAAGCGGCATATTCTGATTTCGCCGCTACGGACTGTGCCGATACTTTCATCAAAATGAAATCCTACGATTTTTCAAATATGGATCGGGCGACTTTTCAGACAATGATTAATGATGCCAGTAATCCGCCGATCATTGCCAAAGGTTTTCTCAATGACACCAAAGCCGTTCAGGAGTGGAGCCACGATTATCTGATTGAGCACTATAAAGATACGGAGATTATCGCGGTCGGCTATGATGAAAAAGAAACCAGCCTGAAAAAACTCAAGCTGGAAAAAATACTCCGTTCGCAATTGGATAAAGATTCTAAGGTGAGTTATTACATAAATAACTCTGCGGAAATTTTTAATGACTATCCTGATTTGATTGATGAAGTCGGCGCTGGAAAAATTCTCGATCTTTTCCATGGTCATTCCGCGAATAGTTTCAGCCAATTATTTGTCGGTAATCTTAGAACCTGGGGAACTAACTGGCATCAGGGGAATGATATTTCCTGTGCTTTGATGATCAGCGGGGTAAAACGCTGGTACTTTGTCGACCCTCGGCTGGGATATATTTTGCGCCCGTTTCTTGATGGTGCAAACGGCATGTCGGCCAAAATGGACGCTCGCCTGGATATCAATTTCCATAAAATTCATCATCCGCTTTATGCCTATGCGCCGAAATTTTATGTCGATCTTGAGCCGGGTGATGTCATCTTTTTCACAAAATATTGGCCTCATGCTGTCATCAATACGACGCCATTGCAGATCATGGCGAATATGCGGATGACAGAAGTGGATCTGGATACGATGACAAAAGGAAAAGATGTCCCAACGCTTATGCCGGTGTATGACAATATCCTGAATTCAGATCCGTCTTTTATCAAATTCAAATTCGATATTTTTAACAATTTAGGTAAAAAATCCAAAACTATCGGAGATGAAAATTATTTCTCTGCCTACAACACCACCAGCGACGTCTTGAGTAAGGGAGAGTAAAGATGAACGAGTATCTGATAAATTCCGGTCAATTCAATATGATTATTTGCCCGAAGGATAAAGCGTATTACATCCTGAATGATGATCAGGCATCCGCCGATACGCTCAAGGAATTTCTGGAGGGAAACAGGGTGCAATATAGCCGACTTAAGCCACTCTGGTTTCGGTATCGGGCCGACGAATCATGGCAGGATTTTGATAAAAAAGAATACCGCCTGGGGCAGGAACTTGCTGAAGCGGAGCTGATCGATCGCTTTGTATTAAAGAAGTTTAACTTTGGCAGTCTGGTGGCGGTTCGAGACGTCCAGACGGGTAACGTCAAGGTATTTAAACGGGACAAGTTACCACTGTCAGCGAATTAATACGTTGTCCGTCTGAAGAGAAAAGGAATGCACGCCCTCTTTTGATTTTCCGTTGCTGCGTTATACCCCGAAATAATTCGAGTTGCAGGAAAGCCAACACATCTGCAACGTGAAGTATGACGGGTATATACCCAAAAGAGGGCGTGCAGCGACTGGATAACGAGGTCAGGTAAGGCAATTGGAGGCTTTAAATTGACGACGCAGAATAACGACACTAAAGATGCCACGATATTAACGGATATACGGGACGGTGTAGCCGGTAATATTGCCTGTCCCGATGATCTTTTTTCGATTCATAAAAAAGACGCCGTTGCCATTATCGGTGTGGGTGGTTTTTTCCCAGGGGCTGATTCTATCGAAGATTTTTGCCAGAAACTGGATCAACAGGAGTCTCTGTTTTCTCGCGTGCCGGAGAATCATTTTCCGGGTGCCGAGATGCGCAACAGGTATGGGGCATTTCTGAAAGATATCGCCGGATTTGATCCTGATCTGTTCAATATTGGTCCGATGGAAGCCGAGTATATGGATCCCAGAACCCGCCTGCTTTTGATGTCCGCATGGCACACTCTGGAGGATGCCTGTTATCTGCCTCAGCAGTTACGAGAGGCGAAAGTCGATGTTTATATTGCCTCGGAAGGCGCTGCTTATACGCCTTTTCTCGCTAAAGCGGAACTGACGAGTTATTCCATATTGGGCATGATGTCCTGGTCGCTGCCGAATTACATTTCCCATGCGTTTCGTTTCAACGGTAAAAGCCTCTATATCGATACCGCCTGTTCCGGTGCGAGTGTAGCTCTGCATCAGGCGAAAGAAGCACTCCTGCGCAAAGACGCCGATTATGCACTGGTCGGTGCCGCCAATCTTTTATTTGGCGATGCGCTGGCGGGATCGTATTTGGGGCAGGAATCGTTAGGTATTCTCGGGGGCGCAACGGTTTGTTCCCCTTTTCAGGCCGATGCTAAAGGTTTCTTGCCGGCGGAGGCGACAGTGACCGTCTTGCTCAAGCGGTTGTCGCAGGCTGTTGCCGATCGGGACAACATTCATGGCGTGATTTTAGGCTCTGATGTCAACCATACCGGGGGTTATGGCAGCCTGACGATGCCTTCGGCGGAATCACAGGCCAGTGTGATTGTTAATGCATACCGTCAGGCGGGTATTGATGCGAATACCGTGACCTATGTGGAAGCTCACGGTGCTTCATCGCTTCTGGCCGATGCTGAAGAAATCAAAGGGTTCAAGCGTGCCGATGCGCAGCTAAACGCGCATTTGGCGCCATCAGATCTTGAACCATCAAAGGGCAGCCCGTGTAAAGTCAGTACACTCAAGCCGAATATGGGTCATGCCAATTCGGCTTCCGGGATGGTTGCACTGGTTCGCGTACTGCATGCCTTTAACACGCAGAAAAAACCAGGAATCAAAGATTTTTCAGCCTGTAGCGACAAAATCAGGCTGGAAGGCTCACGTTTTTATATCAATGACATGACGGAAGAGTGGCCGCCTCTGCGGGATGAGTGTGGCCGGGACATTCCGCGCCGGGCCGCGATTAATAACTTCGGCGCCGGCGGTGTGAATGCCCATTTGCTGTTGGAAGAATATCCCCGAACCGTTGATCTTCCGGTGCACAGCAATGCCGCCAGTGATGAGACGAAGCCGCAGGGGGATGTGTATTTTCTGGCACTGTCAACCCGGCATGAATGGCAGTGGGTTCACTATGCTAAATCTATGCTGGCCTTTTTGCAGCACGCCCACGACGTGCCTCCCGGCGCATTGGAATATGTCTATCTGACGGCAAGGCACAAATTTGATCAGCGGGTGGTCTTTCGTTACACCAGTATCGACAATTTACAGGAGAAACTGGCCCAGTTTATTGCTGCCAATGGGCAGAAATCTTTTTACCTGAAAACCGGACAGCCGGATGAGAATAAGGCGTTCGACATATTTACCCGCCATAACCGGCTGTCTGATTTGCTGAAAACGCTGGACTGGACGCACGACAAAAATTTTCTGATGGAACTGTGGGTCAGAGGTGTTGATTTCCCACTGGCGCAGAGCGTCGGGTCGTCTGGTTTTAGTAAGATCTCGCTGCCGCGGTATCCTTTTCATCTTGAACACTACTGGAGTACAGCGGATACCACTGCGATATCGCCTCCGGACGCTGGTCGACATCGGATGCGGCGAGAAATACACCCGCTTGTGCAGCAAAACACGTCGGATTTCTCTATCCAGCGTTACCGCAGTTTTTTTACCGGGCACGAATTTTTCCTGGCTGATCACCTGGTTAAAGGACAGAAAGTTCTGCCGGGGGTTGCCTATCTGGAATTAGCGAGAGCGGCAATAACGGACGCCGTGGGCCAGGCAAGCCGGCTCATGCTGGAAAATATCAGTTGGGTGAGGCCGATGAGCGTTCTGGATGCGGGGTTGAACGTTGCTATCGAACTGTCTCCGGAAGGTAACGACTACGTCGGTTTTGAGATATACAGCGCGGAGTCGTCTGTGGAGGGAACCGGCAGAATCATACATTGTCGGGGACAGGCGCGAGTGACATCGTTGCCCGATGACGAGACGTCTCATGCGACTCCGGCAACGCCATCACCGGTCGATATCCATGCGCTACAGGCCCAATGTGTCACCAGACGTCTGGACAGCGCGGCATGTTATCGCGCCTACACCGCGATGGGCATTCTGCATGGTCCGGCGTATCAGGGCGTGGTGTCGATTGATGAAGGTGACAGCCAGGCTATCGCCAGAATTGAATTGCCCGCGTGTGTGGCTGATACCCGCAGTCAGTTTTTTCTACATCCGAGTCTGATGGATTCCGCATTACAGATAGCGGCGGGCTTGCTGGTGGATGCCGGGCATCCTGAGTTCGCGTTGCCGTTTGCTTTGGAACGTCTGGAAATGTTCCCCCGGGATACCGCCGCCGCGTTACCCGAAAATCTTTGGGTCTGGGCGCGGCGTAAAGCCGGATCGTCTAAAGCCGACAGAGTCAGAAAAATGGATTATGACTTATGCGATGAGACCGGTCATGTCTGG
Organism: Musicola paradisiaca NCPPB 2511; assembly: GCF_000400505.1. Taxonomy (NCBI): domain Bacteria; kingdom Pseudomonadati; phylum Pseudomonadota; class Gammaproteobacteria; order Enterobacterales; family Pectobacteriaceae; genus Musicola; species Musicola paradisiaca. Next base: position 1,661,260 of record NZ_CM001857.1, read on the forward strand.
GTCAGGCTCAGTGGTTTTTCGTCCAGAGTGGTTGACGATGCGTCGGCGGGAGCGGTGACAGCGACGGTTTCCGTCACACCGGAGGCTGAAGCCGAGGTTAACACTGAAACCGGGGTTAGCCGTGAGGTGGCGCTCCCCGCCATGCATCAACCCGCCGTCAAAATGGATGACCCCGTGGTGATGATGCCGAGATCGGCGGCGAAGACAGCGAAAGAGACGCTGCGGGAAAAACTGATCCCTCTGATGCAAAAATCACTGGCAAAGCTACGCAAGCTGGAGCCAGGGCAGATCGATCTCAAGACTGAACTGTCTCAATTTGGGCTGGATTCTATTCTGCTGACCGAGTTTAGCAACCAACTGAATCGCCAATATCGCCTGACACTGACGCCGACGGTGTTTTTTGAATATCCCACGCTGAGCGAGTTTGTTGATTATCTGGTAGACGTACATGCGGCAGCATTCTCAAATCAGTTTCCTGAGCAGACCCCATTCGTGCCGCCGGCGTTAATCGGGTCGCCGAAGTCAGCCGATGTCGGAGAGCCAGAAACAACCGCAGCGATAAACGAATTCACCGTAAGCGATGATGCCTCCCAGCGCGAAACTTTCCGTTCACGGGGGCGTTTGAATCCGGCTTTTCCCCGGTCAGCGTCTGATAAACACCCTGTAGCTATCGCATCAACCGCGCATAAGGTTGAACCGATAGCCATTGTGGGAATGAGCGGCCGTTTCCCGATGGCCCGGGATCTGGACGCCTTTTGGGACAATCTGGTGAGCGGCAAAGATTGTATTCAGGAGATTCCGAAACAGCGATGGGACTGGCAGGCGTTGTATGGCGATCCGGTTCGTGAGGTGAATAAATCCAATGTGAAATGGGGGGGATTCATTGAGGGTATTGATGAATTCGATCCGCTGTTTTTTGGGATTTCGCCGAAAGAAGCTGAGTTAATGGATCCTCAGCAACGATTACTGATGACGTACATATGGAGCGCCATTGAAGATGCTGGGTACCGTGCCGGTGAGATTTCCGGCACTGACACGGCGATTTTCGTGGGAACCGGCATGAGTGGTTACAGTAGCCTCATCACCGCAGCCCAGCGTCCTATCGAAGGTTATTCTCTGACCGGCATCGTTCCTTCGGTCGGGCCGAACCGTATGAGCTTTTTCCTGAATGTTCACGGCCCCAGCGAGCCGATAGAAACGGCCTGCTCTTCATCACTGATTGCGATTCACCGGGCCGTTCAATCTATCGGTGCCGGCGAATGCGAGCAAGCCATTGTCGGCGGCGTAAACACGCTAGTGACCCCCGATGGATATATCAGCTTCAGCAAAGCGGGAATGCTGTGTCAGGACGGTCGTTGCAAGACGTTCTCCAGTGAGGCAAACGGTTATGTGCGGGGCGAAGGGGTCGGTATGCTCTTTCTCCGTAAGCTCAGTGTTGCTGAAGCGGCAGGCGATCATATTTATGGTTTGATTCGGGCCAGCGCTGAAAATCACGGTGGCCGGGCCAACTCGTTAACGGCACCGAATCCGAAAGCGCAAACGGTTTTGCTGAAACGCGCTTACACCAACGCAGGCGTTGATCCGCGCAGTGTCGGATACATTGAGGCTCACGGTACAGGTACGCCGCTTGGCGACCCGATAGAGATTGATGGACTGAAAAGCGCCTTTAAGGATTTATACCGCAAGACACCAGCCACCACCGATCTGGGGAACAGGCCGCAACACTGTGGTTTGGGTTCGGTTAAGACGAATGTCGGTCATCTGGAGATGGCGGCCGGTATTGCCGGCGTAATCAAGGTGTTATTGCAGCTGCAGCATAAAACTTTGGTGAAAAGCTTACACGCTGAGCAGCTTAATCCTTACATCAAGCTGGACGATTCCCCTTTTTATGTGGTGCGGGAGAATATGCCTTGGGTTGCACCGGTGGACGTGCAGGGGCAGGCGCTGCCTCGTCGGGCCGGCGTCAGCTCGTTCGGTTTTGGCGGCGCCAATGCGCATATCGTGCTGGAAGAATATACCGGGGGAAAGGCAACGTCAGATGTCGGTCAGAACACAGGTAAATCGGAACCCGTCATGGTCATACTCTCGGCCAAAAGTACCGACCGTCTCATGGCGGCAGCGAGGAATTTGCTCACCCGAATTACGGCAGAAAATAAACAACCGCCGGAGCTGAGCGAGCTGGCCTATACCTTGCAGGTCGGACGGGAGGCGATGGAGCAGCGCCTGGGTATTATTGCCTCGTCTATTGATGAACTGGCTGAAAAACTTAGCGAATTTCTGGCCGGAGACGCGGTCATTGATGCGTTGTTTCTCGGCAATGTCAGACAGAATAAAGAGATGTTGGCCATGGTCGCGGTAGATGAAGACATGATGGCCACGCTTGATCTTTGGTTCCATAAGCGTAAGTACGCCAGGATCCTCGCGTTATGGGTCAGGGGAATGCCGGTTGACTGGTACAGGTTATATCCGCAGCAGCGACCCAAAAGGATCAGCTTACCGACGTATCCGTTCGCTACTGACCGATACTGGATCACCCATGCCCATCATGCGGCGATGCATGTGGCTCAGTCCCCCACCACGCTGCCGCCTGATGCCGCTATTTTGCCGCCTGATGTGAAGGGAAGCGCGCCACCCCCTCCGTTGCTCGTACACCCGTCGCTGGCCGTGGAGCGACAACGCCCGGAGGATAAGCCCCAAACTGATGATTATTTCAGCTATGTTGCGCTATGGGACGCTGATGAAACCTCTTCTGGCAAGACGATGGCAACGCGAATGGCGGATAAGGTTTTGGTTGTCGGGAGTCGGCAGGAAACCGAACTGGAAAAAGCGTTAGTCAATAAGCTGACCGGTCAGGCCAAACGTCTGCTGCGCATCTCTCTGGGAAGTGATGCCGCACGCAAGACGTACCTGATCGGGCAGGATCACTGGGCGTGCGATATTCAGGATGAAAACGCGATGGGTCATTGTCTGAATGAGGTCGGCGCGATACAGCAGGTCTTTTTTATTGCTGGCACTGCCGCGCAGGATTTGGCCGATGCAGCAGCGATCACGGCCAGTCTGAAACAGAACGAACTGCAGTTGTTGCGCCTGGTGAAATCGTTACAACAAGGGGGGGCGAAAGAGGCAAGCATAGATTTCACCGTGATCACGCAGGATAACCATCCCTTATCTTCCCGAGAGATTCGGTATCACGGGGCCGGGATCAGTGGTCTGGCTTTCGCTCTCGCCCAAGGGGATCACCGTTTCAGAGTCAGAAATCTGGATGTGTCGGGACGTGATCTACAGACGCCTGAACGGCGGGAAAAACTCGTGCAGCAGGTCGTCAACGAAGTGGCCAGCGAGCGGGGTGAACAGATTCGATTGCTCTCTGGACGTCGCTACCGACAGACCTTCCTTCGCCTGGATCCCCGCAGTTTCAGTGGGGAGAGCGGTATCAAGCATGGCGGTGTATACCTGATTCTGGGCGGCAGCGGAACGGTCGGCCGTGTGATGACCCGTCAACTGTTGCAGCATTATCAGGCAAAAGTGATTTGGCTGGGACGTCAGCCCGAATCCAGTCCCGCGGTTCAGAACGCGCTGGCAGCAATGGAAACCGCCGGTATCCGACCGGATTATCTTCAGGCGGATGCCACGGATCTGGCCTCTCTGCACGTTGCGGTGACGCAGATCAAACGGAAATATCCCCGCATTAATGGCGCGATATTCGCCGGTCTGGTCTTTGATGCCGAGAATACCCTTAGCCAGACGACGGAAGAGACATTCTGGCAGATACTTCAGGTCAAGGCGTCGGGAAGCCTCAATTTCTATCAGGCGCTCCAGCACGAAGCGCTGGATTTTCTGGTCTATTTCTCTTCCTGTCAGGCGTTCTCTTTCTCCGGTGCCGCGACACTGTCGGCCTATGCCGCCGGGATTACGTTCTCCGACACGTTGGTGCGTGCTTTACAACATCGTGCCGCTTTTCCTATCGGGATCATCAACTGGGGATTCTGGCAGGCATCTCTTGCCGGGCTGCCAGCCAGCCAGAGCATTTTTGCGCTGAGCGATGCGGACGGTTTTGCCTGTTTTGAACGTTTTGCCACGTTGTTACAGCAGGGGCGCCTGGAGCAGCAGGTGTGCCTGAATGCGTCGGTTCCGGTACAGCAACTGATGAACCTGCATCCGCACGAGTCCGTTTTTTTGAGTCATCAACGTCAACTGTCATCAACCCACTCTTCATTTGATACCAACAGCAGGAGGCTGATCAATGAATAATATCGCTGACAATCAATGGGATGAAGAGGCTAATGCGTTGCTGCAATCCCATCATCCTCGAGCCATTAATCAGTGGTTGGTGCAACTGCTGTATGTACAGCTTGATCAGCTTGGTGTTTTTGCCTTGCCGTTGAACCTTCGGGATTTCCCTGCGATTGCCGGGCGTTTGGGGCTGGATCATCAGTTCCGTGCCTGGTGGCAGGAGTCGATGGCGCAGTTACTTGAAGCCGGGTTTATAGCCCAACAGGGTGATGCGCTTGTTTGCCGGCCGCCGTTAGCGGAGCAACCGGAAGCGATATGGCAGGCATGGGATGATTATCGTGACAGTTATCGTCATGACCATGCACGTATGGCCCAGATCAATCTTGTCGATACCTGCTTGCGCCATCTACCCCAGATTCTGACGGGACAGGTGCAGGCGACGGAGGTGCTATTCCCCAATGCGTCGATGGAGAACGTGGAAGGGATTTATAAAAATAATCCGGTCTCTGATTTTTTTAATCGGGTATTGACGAAAACCGTGGGTGACTACGTGAATGGCGTGTTGCAGTGTGATCACGACGCGCAGTTGCATCTGGTTGAAATCGGCGCGGGTACGGGAGGAACAACGGCAATGCTGTTGCCGGCGTTGATGAAATACCGGCGCAATATCCAGGAATACCTGTACACGGATCTCTCCCAGGCATTTTTGATGCATGCCCGTAGCCATTATGGGCCGGATTGCCCGTTTCTTGGCTATGCACTGTGGAATATTGAACAACCACTCGCGACGCAGCCTATCCCTCCGGGCGCTTTTGACGTTGCGATTGCGACCAATGTCTTGCACGCCACCAGAGACATTCGGGCTACGTTGCGACATTGCAAAGCCGCTTTGCGGCGTGGGGGAATGGTGGTGATTAATGAGCTTAGCGATAAGTCGGTTTTTACCCATTTGACGTTTGGGCTGCTCAAAGGATGGTGGTTACATCAGGATACTGCGTTACGCATTGCGGGCAGCCCGGCCATCGCGCCGGAAACGTGGCAGGAAATACTGGAGGAAGAAGGGTTCCTGGCGGTTGCGTTTCCGGCGCAAAGCGCCCATGCGCTAGGACAAACCATTATCGTTGCCCTCAGTGACGGGGTGATTCGCCAGCAGGTGCAACCCGCGCTTCAACCGTTGACGGCTGAGACGCCGCCCTATGCTCCGGTGGATGCTAAACAACACGCCATTTCTCGCGTCGCCGAACGATCGGCGGTGGCTGCGGAAATACCCAAAGCGCATATCACCGCAGCGCAGATTGACGATCACGTTCATGACGCGGTCGTGTCTGCCTTGGCACAAGCGATTAATCTTCCAATTGCGCAGATCGATGCGGAGATCGCGTTTTCCGAATACGGGATCGACTCTATTCTGAGTGTTAATTTTGTAAATAAAATCAATGATGTGCTTGGTATCCGTCTGAATCCTGCCGCCCTTTATGACTACCGTTCCGCCACCGCGCTGAGCAGCCATATCGTCCGTACTGCGGGAGCGGAGGTTCTCTCTACGCTGGCATCCGATACGCCTTTTTCAGGTACGACAACGACATCCGGGCGCGGTGATGAGATGTCGTCACGGGAAGAATACGCAGCGCCGGGCGTTCAGTCGGCAATTCCGGTGGGTCAGGAGCAGACCGGCGTAGCCGCCGATGAGTGCGATGACGTCATGCAGAAATATATAACAACCAGTGTGATCAAGGGGTTAGTCAATACGGTCAATGTCCCCTCTGAGCAAATCGATGCACAGATGGCCTTTTCTGATTTGGGGATTGATTCGATTCTTAGCGTTAACTTTCTCAATCAGGTTAATCAATCGCTGGGGATCAATTTAAACCCGGCGTTGCTCTATGATTATACGACGGTCGAAACCTTGAGTGCGTATATTGCCCGGACTTGTGTCGATCAGATCCGCATTCCTCAGCCGCCATCCTCATCGCAACCCTACGCTCAACCTCAATCTCAGCCGCAATGGCAACGGCGACCGGAACCCACGCCGCAGCCATCGGTAGCGTCACCGTCCGCCGTATGGCCGGAGGTCATCAATGATCCGGTGACACCTGAAAAGAGGCAAACCGAACCTGCGGCCATTGCGGTGATCGGGATGGCAGGGCAATTCCCCGGCGCGGAAGATATCCAGCATTTCTGGGCGAATCTCGTTGCAAACCAGTCAGGGATTGATGAGTTACCCAGGCATTACCTGGATCAAGCCCGGTATTTTGTCGATACAGACAAAGTCGATACAGACAAAGCAGACGCTGTGCCGAGCGGAAAAACATATTGCAAATGGGGCGGGATCGTAAAAGACCGAGACTGTTTCGATGCGAAATTTTTCCGGATTACCGAGCAGGATGCCTTGTCGATGAGCCCCCATCAGCGACTGGTATTGCAAGAAAGCTGGAAAGCGCTGGAAGATGCTGGCTATAACCCCAAGGCCCTGGCCGGCACCAATACGGGGGTTTTTATTGGCGCGGAACCGTCGCATTACCATCAGGGCTCTTTTGTCGGCTCCTCTGAAGCGATTATTGCATCGCGTGTGTCTTATTTTCTGGATACGAAAGGCCCGGCATTGGTTGTGAATACCGGCTGCTCATCTTCTGCGGTAGCGGTACATCTGGCCTGTGAAAGTCTACGTCGCGGAGAGACGGATCTGGCGTTGGCCGGTGGTGTCTTCGCGGCTTTGGATGCCGGCGCACTGACCAGTCTGTCCAGTATCGGCATGTTGTCCCACCGCGCAGAGTGCCCTATTTTTGAGCAGACGGCCGATGGCATGTTGTTATCTGAAGGGATCGGGATAGTCGTACTGAAACGTCTGGAGCAGGCGATTGCGGAGGGTGATCCCATCTACGGGGTGATTCGTGCCTCTGGCATTAATCAGGATGGCGCGAGCAACGGTATTACGGCGCCGAGTGGAACGGCTCAGCAACAATTGCTGGCGCAGGTCTACCATCAATACCACATCAACCCTGAAGAGATTAGTTACATTGAAGCGCATGCGACCGGCGGTAAATTGGGCGATACCATTGAGGTTAATGCACTGGCGCGCACATTTAAGGCATTAACCGATAAGCAGCATTATTGTGCTCTGGGCAGTGTGAAATCTCATATTGGGCATACATCGGCAGCGTCCGGGGTGATCGGGCTTATCAAAATATTGTTGTCGATGCGCCATCGGCAACTACCGGGCTTAAGGCACTATCAGCAGATAAATCCGTTATTTGAGTTGCAGGATTCCGCTTTTTATATTCAAAACGCAACCTCCGCGTGGCAACACCCCGGAGATAAACCACGTCTGGCCGCCCTGAACTCTTTCGGCCACAGCGGAACCAATGCGCATGTGGTCATCGAAGAGTATTTAGCGCATCGGGAGCCGGTCGCTGAACCGGTCAGCGCCGGCTGGATTATTCCGTTATCGGCCAAAACGACGCAAAGTCTGCACGCTCAGATGCAGGCGCTGTGCGCCTATCTTGAAGAGGTTGTCCGGCAACATACTGACCGGCCAAATAGTGGACAACGCGATGATGCCTTGTCCTTCATACCCTCTTCGTCCTTCATACAATCAATGGCGTATACGTTGCAGGTCGGACGGGAAGCGATGCCGGAACGCTTCTTGCTGATCGCAACAGATTATCGTGACTGTCTGCAACAGTTACAGGCGTGCTGCCGTCAGACGGTTTCGACGAATCATTGTTTCGGGCACGTTCCGATTGCGGGAAGAAGACAACCAGCGCTGGCTGCCGGTGCGTATCAACACCGCGGTTTACACCAATTGTCCCGTTCGGAACTGGAGGCGATTGGGCAAGCCTGGCTACAGGGAAAACCGGTTGACTGGCAAAGCTTCTATCTGCAACCGCCGATGCGAATGCATTTGCCCGGTTATGTCTTTGCCAAAGACGTCTTTCGTGCCCTGTCGCCTGCATTTGGAGCCAGCATGGCTGAAAAAAGCACGGGTGACGGCGACCTCATTGAAGAGGGGAGTTACCCCATCGGTCGTGTCGGGTTATTCACGGAACATCACCCCTGGAGTCAACCGTTTAACCACCATCACCGCATTTTGCGTAACCATCAGGCGTTTGGCCAATCGCTGCTGCCCGGACTGGCATACATCGATTTGCTCTTTCAGTTTTTCCATCGGCAAGGCGTGGATTACCGGCAACTGGAAATGCGCAACCTCACGATTCATTACCCCTTTACTATCGGCGATGACTATGGGGTGGATGCGCACATTAGCTGTCAAAAGAGTGCACAAGGGTACTGGCATCTGAAAGTTGAAGGACGGGAAGTCTCTGATGCTCACCAGCAGTCAGGACTGAAGCTGTATATGAGTGCGGAAATGCATCCGGTTCCAGTATCGGTATTTAATGAAACGCTCGATGTCGATGGGTTGAAAAAAACGGCAATCAGTCAGGTGACGTTACAGGACGCGTATGCGGAATTTGGTGGGGAAGATATCCGTCACTGCGGGCCGATGGTCGGCGACGGCGTTATCTATCACCTGCCTTCGGCAAACCTGATTGATATTGCTGTTCCAGACGAATCACTATTCGGTGCAGAACATTATCTGTTTCACCCGGTTCTGATTGACGGCAGTGCGATTGGATCCGGGGATCTGTTTCTGGAACAAAACAAAGAGCAGGATATATTTTTACCGCTTTACTATGAGTCCTTCCGGGCATCGGAACCGTTGTCGGGACACTGTATTACCCGGGTCAGCCGTGACTCGCTGAAGCAAACCCGTCAACTTTCTTACCTGACTATGGAATTTTTCACGCCGGGCGGTGAAAAAATAGGTGAGCTGAAAAATTTCACCTGCAAGCGAGTGCGCGACCCCGCCGCTATCAACGCATCCAGAACCCACGCTGCGGCTCAGGTTGCTGAGCCTGCCGTGATGCCTGTCAACCACATGATGCCGGTCAGCCCTGTTGTGCCGATGAAGCATGACACCCTGCCGGCGGTATCCGAAGCGCCATCCCTTTCGTCGGAGGGCAATGATTCGGCATTGGAGCGTGCTGAACATACTCTGCAAAAGATACTGGCTGATACGCTGGCGAAAAGCATAGAAGAGATCGAGACCGATATCGGTTATTACGAGTTGGGGTTGGATTCGGCTGGGTTGTTGCAAATGGTGCAGTCACTGGAACAGTCGCTCAAGGTAAAGCTGAATCCGACGTTACTGTTTGAATATGCCACTGTTGGTGAACTGGCCGGGTATCTGCTGCAACAGTACCCGGCGTCGTTCAGGTCGCTTGTCGGTAGCGTGCCTGAGGTCGCCACGGCCGCCGCGCGGGACGACGCGCATCAATTGACCGAGGGGCTGTTATCCGATACGGGCATTACCGCAGGAGTAAATCAGGCAGGCACTGAGCGGATAAACGTCAAACAGGCCGCTTTCCATTCATCACCCATCATACAACAGGCATCGGAAAGCGAAGATATTGCTGTGATCGGGATGGCTGGGCGATATCCCGGTGCGAAACAGATGGCCGAGTTTTGGGATAATCTCAAAGCCGGTAAGGACTGTGTAACCGAAATCCCTGGTTCGAGATGGCAGAAAAGCGTGCTGAATGGCATGACTTCGCCTTCTGGCCGACCGATTCCCCAATGGGGGGGATTTATCGAGGATGTGGACTGTTTTGATTCACAGTTTTTCCGGGTTTCGCCCAGAGAAGCTCAGTGGTTGGATCCTCAGGAACGGCTATTTCTGGAAACATGCTGGTCGGCCATCGAAGATGCGGGTTACACCCCAGAGACATTGGTTGCAGAACAGGGCGTTAACAAGCGTCGTGACGTCGGTGTTTTTGTTGGGGTCATGCATAAGGATTACGCCTTGATCGCGGCTGAAATCGTCAACCGCGGTCAGGTCGTGCCTCTGTCAATGAATTATGCCCCCATTGCCAACCGAGTCTCTTATTTCTGTGGCTTCCACGGCCCTTCTTTTGCCGTCGATACGGTGTGCTCTTCATCGCTGACGGCGTTGCATCTGGCTCTGGAAAGTTTACACCGGGGAGAAAGTAAGGTTGCCTTGGCCGGAGGGGTGAACCTGTCGTTGCATCCCTATAAGTATCTGACGTATGGGCTGGCTGACATGTATTCCACCGACGGTCGTTGCCGGACATTCGGTGACGGCGGGAATGGCTTTGTCTCGGGCGAAGGGGTGGGGGCGGTATTGCTCAAACCACTGTCACAGGCGATCAAGGATCGGGACAATATTTATGCGGTGATCAAGGGCAGCGCTATCAACCACGTCGGGCAAGTGAGCGGGATTACTGTCCCCAGCCCGGTTGCACAGGCTGATTTGATGTTGCGTTGTTACGAAAAAACCGGGATTGACCCACGAACCATCAGTTATATCGAAGCGCACGGTACCGGTACGTCACTGGGTGATCCGATCGAAATTCAGGGATTGGTGAAAGCCTTCAGACAACACACTACAGATAAACAGTTTTGTGCGATCGGTTCGGTTAAATCGAACATCGGCCATGCAGAGTCGGCGGCGGGCATCAGTGGATTAAGTAAAGTTATTCTCCAGTTGCATCATAAGACGCTGGTTCCTTCACTGTTACATTCCGAGCGGATTAATCCATATCTGGAGCTGGATAATTCGCCTTTCTATATTCAGCGTGAGACCCAGCACTGGGAGCAACCCTCGGTGGGTGAAGAGGGCGACAAGATCAACGTCCCACGGCGGGCGGGGATTAGCTCGTTTGGTGCCACCGGCTCGAATGCACACCTGATTGTTGAAGAGTTTCTGCCGCAAATCTCCCGGGGAGCGGTGAACACCCAACAGCACAACACGCCGCTGATTGTGCCTTTGTCGGCGAAAAGTGCCGATCGGCTCCAGGTTATGGCCCGCAATCTGGCTCAGTTTCTGGCGGTTCACCCGGATATCGACAGCATTCATCCTGCGGATCTGGCTTTCACGTTGCAAGTTGGGCGGCGGGCGCTGGAAGAACGGGTGGTGTTTGTCGTACCGGATCTCAGGGAGTTGCAGCAAAAACTGGTCGCATTTGCTGAGGATGACGCCTTACCAGAGCGCTGCTGGCGGGGGTATGGCGCAGGTGGTAGCGGTAAGGAAAGCGGCCGGGATACCGGTTTTATGTCGGCGGACGACAGCACTGCTCTGCTTCAGCGTTGGGTAGAACAACGCGCTTTTCACAAGATTGCCCGCTTCTGGACGGAAGGTTTCCATGTGGACTGGTATCAGCTATATCCGATAGCGGCGCCTTGCCGTATCAGCCTGCCAGGTTATCCGTTTGCCAGAGAGCGGCATTGGATTCAGGCACCGGAAGATCTGGGCCGGATTGCTCATGATGCATCATCTGCCGAGACATCATCCCCGACGGCGTCGACGGCGGCATCAGCACATCAGGAAGAGCGTGAAGAGCTGATGTTGTTTACCGAGTCTTGGCAGAAGATGCCTCATCCGGCAGCATCCCGGCAACATCCTGGGTTTAAAACCTTAATCTGCTTTTTGTCGGAGCCGGAAAGTCAGCGTTTGCTGCAATCCCGAATGAACGAACTGGCGCCACAGACAGCGATTGTGTTTGTATCCCGACGTCCGCTGGAAGAGGGGGTGAGCGGTTTTCATCTGCAACCCAAAGACACGGAGCAGGAAAACACCGAACGTTATCAGCACTGCTTTGCACAACTGAAATCTGCCGGGATAGCACCCCAACACAGCGCGATGCTCTATCTATGGCCACTGGAGGAACGCCGTCAGATACAAGATTTCGCCGCACTACATGACCTGTTGTCTTCCATGGTGGCGACAAACATGGCGCCGACACGCTTACTGCTGGCAGGCGCCAGCCATCATTCACTGGAGCGTGCTTATCTGGAGTCATGGATTGGTATCGAACGTTCCCTGACATCCGTATTACCCAATACCCAATGCGCAGTTGCAGTGAGTGTTGCTGTGGGGGACGGTACGGTCGGGGGGGCATCGCTTTTGACCGAGCAACCGGTCTTTACCAGGCAATATGTATCCATGCTTTATCAGGAGTTGACGGGGCAAAATTTCGCCAGTGTCTGCTATGAAGGCGCAGAGCGATATGTGCTGACAGTTCAACCCAGTCCTGTTGCGCTGGCCCGGCCAGCGGTGGCGGAGGCCGGAATTAAACAAGGCGGAACCTACCTGATCACCGGGGGATTCGGTGGGCTGGGATTAATTTTTGCCCGATATCTGGCGCAGCGCTATTCCGCCAGATTGATACTGACCGGGCGTTCGCCAATGAACGCAGAGCGGAAAGCGATTGCTGATGAGCTGACCCGCCTGGGGGGACAGGTACAGTATATCCAGGCCGATGTCTGTGATGTCGGTGCGATGCGTTTTAATCTGTTACAGGCCAGGCAATCGCTGGGTTCGATCCTCGGTGTTATCCACACCGCAGGGTTGGAAGCCAGCGAACCCGTATTTGAGAAATCCCGGCAGGCGTTCAATGCCATTTTGCGGCCGAAAGTTGAAGGAACACAATTATTAGACGAACTGCTGATGCAGGATCCGTTGGATTTTGTCTGTTATTTCTCCTCCAGCGCCGCGTTTCTGGGCGATTTTGGCTCTTGTGATTACGCCATGGGGAACCGTTTCCAGATGGGGTATGGCAAGCACCGAATGGCGCTGGTTCAACAAGGCCAGCTTCGTGGTAAAACACTGATTATTAACTGGCCTTTCTGGAAAGAAGGGAAAATGGGCATCCGGGATCGGGAGAGCACCGAATTTTATCTCCGATCCAGCGGCCAACGCGCCCTTGAAAGTGAAGAAGGGGTGCAGGTCTTTGAGCAATTGCTACGGCAAAGCGAAGGGCAACACCTGGTGATTGCCGGAAAACCCAGCCGTGTTGCCCGGTTTTTGGGGACTGATGAACCACCGGTAGCCCGACGTACCGAACCTCATCCGGTAAGTGATCAGGGCGATGTCGGAAGTAAAAAGAGGACTGGCAATCACGCGGCTCCCCATAACCCGGCGCAACATGACCGTCAAGCGGTGGGCATGCGTTCCAGAAGCGATCTTGCGCGACCCTCCGGGGATGCCGCGGACATTCGGACGGCGGTGAGCCACGTCCTGAAAACGCAGATTAGTCAGTTACTGGGCACGCCGGTTGATCGGATCGGGGTGAATAGCAGTTTTGCTGATTTTGGTTTTGACTCGATCACGCTGGCCTCATTCTCCCGGGCGTTGAGTCAACATTTTGAGGTTGAAATCACACCGGCTGTGCTCTTTGGTCACTCCTCGGTTAAACGGCTGACGGAATATTTTTGTCGTGAACATGCGCAGGCTTTAGAGGCCATGTTTTCAGATGGCCTGGTTTTAGATGACCTGGTTTTAGATGACCTGGTTTTAGATGACATGGTTTTAGGTGACATGGCTTCGCGCCAGGCGCCCCCGGCCATTGCCAGCAGCCATCTGGCTGTCGGGCGGGAAGACGCCGCGCCATCATCGGGCCTCGAGCCTGGGCGAGTGACGACAACGGCGGAAAATCATCAGCCGGTTCCTGCGGCAACGTATACGGCTGCTTGCGATGTCATGGATGAGCCGATAGCCGTGATTGGGATGAGCGGGCGTTTTCCGCAGGCGGATAATATTGATGCGTTCTGGGATGCGCTGATTCAGGGAAAACGCTGTATTGGTGAGATGTCAGAACCGCGTTGGGACTGGCAGTCTGTCACCGGGAATACGCCATCAGGATCGTCAGACGATCGGCATACGCATGACACGCTCCCGCAATGGGGGGCATTCATGACGGATATCATGCAGTTTGACGCCGCATTTTTTGATATTGCGCCCAAAGAAGCGATGGATATGGATCCCAGACAGCGGATCTTCCTGCAAGAAGCCTGGCACGCCTTTGAGGATGCCGGCTATATGGGGCAACGCATCCGGGGAATGTCCTGTGGCGTGTATGTCGGCGCGGAAGAGAGTGATTATGGCGCGGTTGTCGGTGCTCAGGGGTCGATAAACGGTAATCAGAATGCGACCCTGGCGGCGCGTATTTCTTATGCCCTGGATCTGAAAGGCCCGAATATGGCCCTCACCGCCGCTTGTGCTTCAGGGTTAGTGGCTGTGCATCAGGCTTGTCTGGCCCTGCGTCAGGGGGATTGCGAAATGGCGCTGGCCGGGGGCATCAATCTGTTGATGACCCCGTGGGTGTATCAGAGTATGAACCGAACGGGAATGCTTTCTCCTGACGGCAATGCCAGCGTGTTTGATCAACGTGCAAACGGGCTGGTTCCAGGAGAAGCGGTCGCCGTGGTGTTACTCAAACCGCTGTCTAAAGCTAAAGCCGATGGTGATCGAATCTACGGTTGCATCAAAGCCAGCGGGGTGAATTACGATGGCAAGACCAACGGTATCACGGCACCGAACCCGGTTCGCCAGGCTGAGCTTTTGAAAAATGTCTATGACCGATACCGCATTGACCCAGGAAATATTCAATATGTGCTTTCCCACAGTACCGGTTCGCAGTTAGGGGACCCGATTGAGGTTCAAGCGCTTACCGATGCCTTTGCCGACAGATGCAGCGATTCGCATCGCTGTGTTTTAGGTTCGATTAAACCCTTAATCGGGCATACTTTTGCCGCGTCCGGTGTCGTGAGCCTTATTGCCATGCTCAAGGCTATGACACATCAGACAATGCCGGCGACTCATGGGCTTGCCACCTGTAATCGCTACATTAAATTAGAGCGGACTCCCTTTACGATTCAACAGCAGAATCAACCCTGGTTGCGTCAGGGCAATCAGCCCAGGCTTGGTGCAATCAGCGCTACGGGGATCAGCGGGACCAATGCTCATGCGGTGATTGAAGAATATATTGCCGATGACCCCCAATCGTTGACGGGCGCAGAAGCTCATCCGTCGGAAGGGGACAGGTTTCGTTCGTTAGGCATCGCTGCTCACCCGTCGATCATTCCCATTTCGGCGAAAACCACCGCCGCTCTGCAAGCCTATGTGCGGGCCTTTGTGCAATTTCTGCAACGTCATCCGGCGACGCGGCTTGATCAACTGGCCTATAGCCTGCAAACCGGGCGAGATGCGATGGCAAAACGAGTGGCGTTTGTGGTGTCTGATATGACGGAGTTGCGCGAAAAATTAGCGTTGTTCATGACCGGCGATGTTTTTCCCGGCGATACGTCTCCCGGTACTTATTATCATGGTGAACAACGTCGCGATGATGCAAGCGGATGGGCAAGAGAGAATGAATGGGATGATGGCAACACGTCGGCACAGTTGATCCAGATTCAAGGTTGGATCGCCGCAGGGCAATGGCAGGAATTGGCGAATGCATGGGTTAACGGCGTCAATGTGGATTGGTTTGATTTATACCCTGAATCATTATCGCCGCAACAGATACCGCCGAAACGCATAGGTCTGCCGGTCTATCCTTTTCAGGGCAAACGTTACTGGGCTCATCTTCCCCCTGCCGAGGTAACAGCACAGCCTCGGATACCCAGCCAGCCTAGGGTGATGGATGAGCAAACGTCGGTGATCCCGGGGGCGGCGGCGGTGAATAAAAATGGCTCATCGCGGCTTGAAATCCTCACCCGTCAGGTTCGCGCTTTACTGATACAAACGATGTATTTTGACGAGAGTGAAATTGAGAATCCTCAACTGTTCACCGAGCTGGGACTCAATTCGATCAATGCGGTTGGCTTTATTGAAGCCGTGAACCGGACGTTTGCATCCGGACTGACGATCAACGCCATTTTTGATTATCCCAGTATTGATGCGCTGTCTTTATATCTGGATAACGGTATGCAGTCCTCGCCGCCCAACCTGCAGGGAAACGCATTCCCGGCAGCGTCGGTTATCGTGCAGGACACGTCCGATGAACATGTTGGCTCACAACGCCCGCATTCAGGAATGGCATGGTTGAAACACTATCCCGAGTGTATTCCGCTCAGCCAACAATTACGTAAGCGCGGACATATTCAAGATGAACGGGAGCCGGATGCGTCTCGGTTCTGGATTCATCCACTGACCGGTTCGACCGGTTTATATCTGAAGATTGCTGAAAATCTGGCAGATGAATATGCCATCTGGGGGATTCAGTCGCGTGGATTTCTTACCCGGTTTCAACCGCTGGAAAGCATCGAAAGCATGGCGCGTTACTATATTGAAATCCTTCAAGCCAGTAATGCGACCGGGCCATACGCGCTGGCAGGGTATTCAATGGGCGGCATTATTGCCTATGAAATGACCAGGCAACTGCAACTGGCAGGGTTCAGGGTGTCGAGTCTGATTCTTCTGGAACCCCCGTTTCCACAGCCAGGCAATCACTCCAGGTCGTCGCCGTTTTGTTATCGGGATGCATTGTTGATGAGTGCGAATTTCTTTTTGCACTACAGCATGAGTGAAGCGCTGGCATCCGGCCAGCTAGCGTTTGAAACCATCGCCTACACTGAACAGGCGCTAATGTGTGTTGATGTCGATAACCAGGCGACATGGCTGGCTGAGGGTTGCCTGAAAAAAGGCGTGGCCCAGCCGTTGTCGGTGGTGAAAGACAAAATTGAGAATATGGCTCAGATCCTTAAATGCAACCGTGAAGCCATGGCGGCCTATGCGGTGAAAGCGTTACCGAATGCCCATGATATTGATCTGCACTATATGACCATTACGTCATCATCCGATGACAGGCCGCAGCACCAAGACAAGTTGTCTGCGCTGGCTGAAAATAATCGCCATGTTCTGGGTGAAGAACTGACGCATGATGAAAGCCATTGTCAGCGATGGTTGCAATATTTACCGGGGGCTCAGGTATTTCGCACCAGAGCCAGGGATCACTTTCATCTCTTGTCCGAACGCGAAAGTGTTGAAATGATTTCTGCCCGCTGTCGGGAGATTTACCGGGGCCGACCCGCAGGGAGCACGCCACCGGAGGGCCGCGGAAAACGGGGGGATACGCCGCGTAGGGCGGGCCAGGATAGCATAGCGATTATCGGCATGTCTGGGCAGTTTCCCGGGGCAAAAAATCCCAATGATTTCTGGCACTTGCTTGAACAGGGACAGTCAGCGTTTACGACGCTGCCGGATAGTCGCGGGTGGTCAGTTAGCCCCGAAAACGAGGGTGAATATGCCGGCTATGGCGGTTTTCTCTCGGATATCGAATACTTTGATCCGCTGTTTTTTCAGATATCGCCGCGCGAAGCATCAATGTTAGATCCCTGCGAGCGCCTGTTTTTGCAGGAAAGTTGGAAAGCCATTGAAGATGCAGGGATGATTCCAGAGACGTTGTCCGGCAAACGTTGGGGAGTGTTCTGCGGTAGTGGCGGCGACTATACGCTACGTTTTGCTCAGGGAGAACATTTTGCCCCGAATATTACCTTGTCTCAGGTGCCCGGCCGGGTTTCTTACAGCCTGAACCTGAAAGGCCCTTGTCTGAGCGTAGAAGCGGGGTGTGCTTCTTCTCTATTGGCTGTCGCGCAGGCTTGCGATCATCTGGTGTTGGGCCAGTGTGAGGTTGCGATTGCCGGCGGAGCCCTGATTTATTCCACACCGAATATGTTGCTCAGTGCTTCCCGTCTCGGGCTGTTGTCGCCGGCTGACCGCGGTTGTGCATTTTCAGCACACGCCAGTGGCATGATGCCCGGAGAGTCCGTTGGCGTCGTTATTCTGAAACCATTGCAGCAGGCGCTGGCGGATGGCGACAGAATTCATGGTGTGATCGAAGCCTGGGGCAGTAATCACAACGGTAAAACCAATGGGATTATGGCGCCGAGCGCCAGTGCTCAGGAAGCGCTGTTATCGGATATCTACCGGCGGTTTGATATCCGCCCGGACAGCATTACGCTGGTCGAAGCCCATGCTGCCGGGATGCCTGCGGCTGATGTCGCAGAAGTTGCATCGCTGACAAACGTCTTTCGGAAAAATGATAGGAAGGGGCAATCAGCCAGCCAGCCAGGCTGTGCGCTGGGGAGTGTTGAGAACAACATCGGCCATGCTTTCCACAGTTCGGGGATGAACCATCTATTCAAAGTGCTGTTAGCGCTCAGGCATCAGGCCATTCCCGCAACGCCGAATACGGAAGACCGGGCCTCTTTGTTACCGCTCGAAAACAGTCCATTTTATATCAATTCGCAAACCGTTCCCTGGAAGGTTGAATCCGGGCAGGTACGTCGGGCGGCGATCAGTTCATTAGGGGCGACCGGGATCAATGTTCACCTTGTTGTCGCGGAACCGCACAAAAACGGGGGCGGGCGTGAAGGGTCGCCAGAAAATATATCCCCGGGCGCATCAACGGAGCGCGGCGGTCAACAACCGGTGTGCATTGTGCTGTCTGGAAAGAGTGAAAGCGCTTTGCAACAACGCTGCCGGGATCTGCAAGATTTTGTGCAGGCTCAGCATGGACTGGATCTGCAACAACTGTCGGCAAACCTCTTGTTGCGCCGTAGCCATTTCTCATATCGGTGTGCCTGTGTGGTTTCTGACGCCAAAGCATTGCACGATTTTCTGGATCGGATGATTGCCGGGACAGCCTTGACTCAGGAGGACAACGGCTACCGGGGTAAAGTCAGCCCAGGCCGCCAACCATTAGCCGGGAACGAGGCATTGTCCGCTGTTGCCTACGTTCGTCAGGCGGTTCACGCTCCGGCAGATAACGATAATCTGTTGGCTCTGGCCCGGTTATATGTCACGGGTGTGGACTTTTTTACGCCTGACTTCAACGCTGAAATCCGTATGGATGCGGCCTATTCAGCGGCGGAAAAATTTCCGTTATCGCTGCCGGGATATCCGTTTGACAAACGGTTGTGCTGGGCTGGGGCTATCCAGGAGGCGCCCGACGGGAAATTACGCCGGGAGGAAACTGATCGCCGGACGAAGCAACAGGCGCAATCACAACATGTGCAATCACAACAGGCGCAATCACAACAGATAGCGCAACAACTGGTGGGGATGCTGGCGGAACTGGCCGGTTTGTCCGTCACCGAAATTGATCTGAATGCACCGGTGTCCAGTTACGGTATTGATTCACTGTTGGGACTCCGTCTGTTAAACAGAATCAATTCAGCGTTTGGTGCTGAGTTTGATGCCTACCTGCTGACGAAAGCATCACTTCGGTCGATCGCCGGAGAGATTGCCCAGGCTGTTGCCCTCCGTCCGCACAATACCGCTTATGACTCACCGCGCTCTGAGTCTTATCCGCCTGCGTCGGCGCCGACGGGCGCCACCTTTGATGATAAGCCGGCGAATTGTCCGGCATTTATTCAGTCGGTTTCGCTGGCTTTACCGCCGGCGGCAGCCCTTTCTGCCGATGATATGGCGTTGGGACGCGCTGAATTAAGCCGGCTATTACAGCAGGGGATCGGCGTCTGGAAAGACGCGGCAGGTCTTCATTTTGAGTGCTACCGGAAAGCCCAGTGTGCCGGGGAGATACGCGAGCGAGTGAACCGGCCAGAGTGCTTATGGTCGTCTTTAGCGGCGGGGGTGCGCTACTACCCGGTCAGCCACATTCAGGCCTTTATTCTGCACGAAAGCGAGGTGAAAAAGCGCGCTACCTTTACTATCGGTCAGGGCTTTTGGGTCGATATGCCCGTTGACCTGTCATTACTGAATCAGGCATTGAACGATATGGCTCGCCACCACGCGATTCTAAGAACCGGCGCTGAATGGATGGGACAACACTGGGCACAGGTTGTGCATGATGACGTAAGACTGGAGTGTCGGGAAATCTGTTGGCCTTATCTCTCTGAGCGAGAGACGTTTGAACAGGCATTCGCGGGGTTTCAGCAATCGGTCAATGCGACGTTGTTTCACGCGGATCGGATGCCGATGTTTGAGCTGTATCTTGCTCATAACGGTGCTGATCTGGGGGCGGTTTACTTGGTTACGCACCATTTCCATGCGGATGGTTTTACCTTGTTCCTGTTTTTGCAAGAGCTCTATCACCGCTATGAGGCACGGTGCAACGGCACCGATTTTTATTGCCCCAAACCGCCGGCTGAATATGCACATTTTGCCTTGAGTCAGTTCGGAGAACATCAGGAAATAGCGACCCGCTATTGGTTGAGCGAATTGCATGACAAACGAACGTCTTTTACGTTACGGGATAAACAAATCGCATTGAGTGAAAGCCCGGATAAACAGCACGGCAAGCCGGAAAAAGCAGGTGCCTATTCTCTGGATATCACTGATGAGATGCTTAACCGTTTGCAGTCATCGAATCAGCGCCAAAATACAACGCTCACACAACTCGTCACCTGTGCTTTGGCGACGCTAATCTATCGAATCACCGGCGAAAATATGCCGATCCAGATGGCATATAACCTCAGGGATCGCTATGAATTTGAACTGGTTTATGGCGACTTCTCTTCGTCGGTGCCGTTGGTGTTAACGCTTGCGCCTGATTTCAGCCTGCGGCAAGTGTGGCGTATTTATGAAGACGCATTGTTGCAGGTGCAGAAATATAAGCACTTTGATTTTGTTGCACTGCATCAACAGCTTGCGCCTGAAGGGCAGGATGCCCACGACCATACTTTGCTGGGCAGCCTTGCTGTTGACAGCAATGATCGGGATACCTTTGTTGAGGTGACGGCGTTCGCCCAACGATTGCTGCCAATGTCTCTGGAAGAAAGGGAGCCAGTCGCCCCTTTGCTGATGGGGTTGCTGAAAACTCACGGCAAGCTGAGCCTGCCGTTTGTATATGACCGTCGTTATTTTTCACCGGACTTGATCCAAATGCTTGCCGACCACTTGTTGGTCTTACTGGAGATGATGGTGGAACAGCCAGAGCTGAAAGTTGATGAAATTCCTGTCCCGGAAAAACTGGTGGAACGTTTATCGCCAGAGGATGCATCGACGTTGACGGTTTTATATCCCCAATAATTCGAGTTGCAGGAAATTCAACACCCCTGCCGCTTGAAGTATGACGGGTAGAGATGTTTAACGCCCGGGAGGGCCTTAAGGAATTAAAAGGCTCTCTATAACTAGCGAGTTATTCACAGAAAAACAACCAAGGAGTATGTCTATGATGTTAGCTAACGTTAAACGCCAAACCACAACCATCGCTGTTTTCTCTCTGGCTTTAATGGCATTGAATACTGATGCCGCCGACCGTTTATCTAAGCCTATGGGGTTTAAGCAGGTACTGGTTTTTATGGGAACCGGCGCTATTGATGTTACAAAGAGCGAGCCATTTCCCGGCGTAACGGGATGTCTTGGTACTTTATGCAGCAGTGATTATTTTTACACCCATATTATGGGGCTAAATGACCGTGAATTAGCGCAAAAAAGAGAAGATGCCATTGCTTATTTTAATCGAGAATTCGGCATTGATGTTAACGCGCTTGTCGCACAGAAACGGATTGAATTGCAGGTTTATACCGGCAACCCGGATGGTCATTACCGCTTGTATTCACTGGCCGGGATGGCCTTGCCCGCCGAGGGTTGGCTTGTCCGCGATGGGGGTTTTTACATTTCGGTTCTCGATAATAGCGGGATTCCACTGGCGGGTAATCATAATGGTGAAACAGCCACTCCGCTGAATCAAATGTATTACGGGAGTTACAACATTCTGGCCACCAGCGATTCCTATAAACTGAGAGAAATTATTATTAACTATGAATCGAATGCGTTGGCAGTGATATCTCCAGATCGCTTGCGGACGACATTTAATACCCGAACCTACAATAAACGCTGGGGAGAAGGACAAAGTTACGTCAGTTATGAATTTGAACAGCGTGGCAGCAGCACCGTTTTGACAAATGGTCGGGAAGTGATGACGTTTAGTAAGTATCCCACGACAAGGGATTTTCCTGATTATCCCTCCTTTAATATGCAAGGCGATGAGTTCTAGTGTTGAGAGCCTTAAGGACTGACTGCGTGGATGAGAGGGAGATGATGACACATTTTGAACAAACGACGCTGGCTGAACGTTGCGCCAGTCTGCCCCTTCAGAGGACAGACAGCCAGCAAGGGCGGCTTGTTCAGGCCGAACAGTTGGGAAGTACGGCGTTTCGTCAGGATTATGGGGTTAAATATGCCTATGCCAGTGGTGCGATGTATCAGGGGATTGCTTCCCGCCAGTTGGTGGTGGCGATGGCGCAAGCCGGAATGATGAGTTTTTTCGGTTCAGGCGGTTTGAGTCTTCGTGTTTTGGAGGAGGCGATTTTAGGGATTCAATCTGATTTGAGCGGAGAATCGTTCGGCATGAATATGCTGGCGGATTATGATTTTCCTGAAAAGGAAATGCAGCGGATTGAATTGTTTCTGACCCACGGTATTCGTTTTATTGAAGCGGCTGCCTATATTGCGATGACCCCGGCGTTGGTTCGTTATCGGTTGAGTGGTGTTCATCGGGGGGAAGACCAACGAATTATGATCCCCAATACGCTGATGGCAAAAGTGTCGCGCCCCGAAGTCGCGGAAATTTTTGCTTGTCCGGCGCCGCCTGAGCTGGTTGCCCAACTCTGTCAGCAAGGGGTGATTACCCAGCAGGAGGCTGAGCTGGCTCCCTGGGTGCCAATGGCTCAGGACATCTGCGTCGAGTCTGATTCGGCAGGTCACACCGATCAGGGTAATGCTTATGTCCTGTTTCCGGCAATATCCCGGCTTTGCCGGGATATTTCGGCCCGGCAGCGATACCCAAAGCCAATCAGGATCGGTGCCGCAGGGGGGGATCGGTACTCCAGAAGCGGTGATGGCGGCCTTTATGCTTGGCGCTGATTTTATTGTCACCGGTTCGGTGAATCAGTGCTCAGTGGAAGCGGCTACCAGCGATGAGGTGAAAGATTTACTGCAAAGTATCAATATTCAGGATACCGATTATGCCCCGGCCGGCGATATGTTTGAACAAGGCGCCAAAGTTCAGGTGCTCAGGCGAGGGGTGTTTTTCCCCTCGCGGGCGAATAAACTTTATCAGCTTTATCAACAGTATGCTTCGCTGGAAGAGATACCTCAGGTCGTTAAAAAGCAGCTTGAAGACAAGTATTTTAAGCGCCCGATATCCGATGTCTGGAAAGAAGTCAGGCAATATTATCAGGCGAACCGTCCCCAGATGTTGATGAAAATAGAAGAGCATCCCAAACGTAAAATGGCAGCGATATTTCGTTGGTATTTTGCCTATAGCTCGCGCCTGGCGCTGGCTGGCGATCAGGAAAACAAAGTCGATTATCAGGTACATTGCGGGCCGGCGTTGGGGGCTTTCAATCAATGGGTGAAAGGCTCTGTCTATGAAAGCTGGCGTGCTCGCCATGTCAATGAAATCGGGGAAATGTTGATGCAGGAAGCCGCATCAATGTTGTCACGACAAATCGGGTTGATAACCAGCCACTCTTTATCTTCTTAGCGACACGTCTGAGCAGACGTATCTGCCCGCGCCGTGCGCAGATGGCGGGCAACGATGATCTGTTAACAGAACGAGAGTCCGGCAGAAATGAGGGTTGGCAGAATAGTACAGCGGGGACATTTATGAAGACAGTCTATACCTTTCCAGGGCAAGGATCGCAATATCGTACAATGGGTTATGACTTATTCGATCAATATCCAGAACTGGTTGCTCAGGCAAATCAGGTGCTCGGGTATGACATTGCCAAACTTTGCGTGAAAGATCCTCAGCGGGTGTTAAACCAGACTCAGTATACCCAACCGGCATTGTATACCGTGAATGCGCTGAGCTATTTAGAACGTAAGGCCCGCGGAGCGGCCCCGCCGGATTGTCTGGCCGGGCATAGTCTGGGAGAGTACAACGCGCTGTTTGCTGCCGGCGCGTTTGACTTTATTACCGGGCTTCGGCTGGTACAAAAACGTGGTCAACTGATGAGCCAGGCCCCGAAGGGGGCAATGGTCGCCTTGCTGGAAATTAATCTGGATGAGATTGAGCGTATTTTGGCCGATAGCGGCTTTCAGCATGTGGATATAGCCAATATCAATTCCCGCCGACAGTGCATCATCTCGGGGGATTATGACGAAGTGCTGGCACCGGCGCTGGAACAACGTTTTATTGATGCCGGTGCTCGTTTTGTCCAGTTGAATGTCAGCGCCGCGTTCCATTCCCGCAGTATGCTGGACATTGAGCGAGAGTTTGCCGATTTTCTGGCTGAATTTACTTTCCATCCCTTGTCTGTTCCCGTGATGTCTAATGTAACGGCCCGGGCCTATCCGGCCACGGGGTATCAGACATTATTGACCCGACAAATTTCCAGCCCGGTTCGTTGGTATGAATCCATCTCCTGGTTACTGGCGCAAGGCTATGATGATTTCGTGGAAGTCGGTCCAGGGGATGTGTTAACGAAACTCCACCAGCGTATTGTCGAAGATCCGATGTCGATCGGTAACGTGCCCCCGATATCTTTAGTCCCGCCTGTGTCTACACCGATTCAGGAAGTCAGGACGATGCCGCAGCCGTCAACCAAGTCGATACCGGCAACAGCGCGCAAGTGTGTTTTCATGTATGCGGGGCAGGGTAGTCAGTATTATCAGATGGGACGGGTTTTTTACCAGGGGGATGAGCATTTCCGGCAGACGATGGACAGCCTTTGTCACAAAGTTCATATGCTCAGTGGCGTGAATCTGCTGGAAACACTCTATGGTGAACACGATTGCGGGACTGCGTTTGATGATATTCGCTATACCCATCCGGCACTATTTTGTTTGGGATACAGCCTGACTCAGATGTTGATTGCCCGTGGTATCCAGCCCACTGCCGTTGTCGGCCACAGTTTGGGTGAGTACGTTGCTGCCGTTGTTGCCGGGATGCTCCGGCTGGATGATGCGCTGCGGTTGGTCGTTGAGCAAGCTCGGTTGTTGGTTCAGTATGCGCCTGAAGGTGGTTTGGTCGCGGTGCTGGCCTCTCCAGACATTTTTCTCTGGCTGTGCTGACGTTTTTTCCCGTTGCACGTTGGCGGGGGTGAATTTCGACAATAATTTCTTCATTTCCGGGGATCAAGCCGCCATAACAGCGGTTAAACAGCAGCTGGCTGGTAAAGGTATTCTGTCGGTTGCGCTGCCGGTTCGCTACGGCTTTCATTCGGATGCGATTGAAGCTATCAAGCCTGCCTATCAGACATTACTGCATAAGATACCGGTCTTTACGCCGGCCATTCCCGTTTATTCGTCTGTATTGGGACGGTCTGTCGGTGTGTTACAACAAGCCGATGCTCAGGCGTATTTATGGCAGATTGTCAGAGATAAAATTGACTTTTCCGCCCTCGCACGTTCGGCGTTTACTGCAATGGAGGATCACTTTTTTATTGATGTATCGGCTACAGGCAGTTTGTCTAACTTTCTGAAGTATTCGAAAGGAAGTAATTATCAGCATGGCTATGTATTAAACCAGTTCGGTGACGGGATGAAATCTCTTGAATACCTGTTGTCGCAATTGAAAGCGTAAGAGGGCATCTGTTGAACAGGCGGCTAAGTAGAAATACCTAACAGAATCCATTCAAAGGAGTGAACAGTCATGACAATTCAAGTTTATATGTTTCCGGGACAAGGCTCCCAACAACGAGGAATGGGAGAGGCGTTGTTCGGCCGGTTTGCTGACTTGACCCGTATTGCCAACGATATACTCGGTTATTCAATTGAGACACTCTGTCTGGATGATCCTGATGGAAAGTTGAACCAGACACAATATACCCAGCCTGCAATTTATGTC
The DNA here is from genome assembly GCF_000400505.1 of Musicola paradisiaca NCPPB 2511. Classification (NCBI taxonomy): domain Bacteria; kingdom Pseudomonadati; phylum Pseudomonadota; class Gammaproteobacteria; order Enterobacterales; family Pectobacteriaceae; genus Musicola; species Musicola paradisiaca. The sequence continues at coordinate 1,687,110 of NZ_CM001857.1, forward strand.
GTCAATGCGTTGTCTTATTTCAGGAGACTGGAGGAAACCGGCACCCGGCCGGATTTTGTTTTAGGCCATAGCTTAGGTGAATTTAACGCCTTACTGGCCGCCGAGTGCTTTGATTTTGCCACCGGTCTGAAGCTGGTGAAAAAACGTGGTGAATTGATGGGGCAGGCCGCCGGTGGTGGTATGGCAGCGGTACTGGGTGCGAGTGAAGCCCAGGTGCGGGAATTATTGAAAGCTAACAGGTTGGATCATATTGATTTGGCTAATTTTAATACGCCATCACAAATTGTGATTTCGGGGCCTCGTGGCGATATCATGCATGCCGTCGATGATTTTGAACGTGGCGATATCAGATGTGTTCCCTTAAATACCAGCGGTGCTTTTCACTCCCGACTAATGCGGGATTCAATGGAGAAGTTTGAAAAATACCTGCGAAACTTTCAATTCTCGGCGTTGAAAATCCCGGTGATTGCCAATGTCACGGCCCGGCCATATCAGGATGAGACGCTGTTTACCTGTCTGGCTCAACAAATTGCCAGCCCGGTACGCTGGACGGAAAGTATTCAATATCTCATGAGCCTGGGGGCGGTTGAATTTACGGAGTTGGGCCATGGTGACGTTGTGAGCGGTCTGGTCGAAAAAATAAAAGCAGAGACGACGGCAGCCGAACTACAGGCCATTCAGTTACCACGCGACGCCTATGACACGAAAAACGTCGCTGAAGCTACAGGTGGGTCGATGCATAACAAAACACAAGCGGCAGCCCAGAAGGTTGCCCAGTGGAACAGTCGCTTCCCGATCGGGCAAAAGGTTCGCTCCAGTATTTTGAATACGGAGGCGGAAACCCGAACAGAAGCGGTTTTATTATTTCAGCATCGTGCGGCGATCTATTTGAAAGGTTACAACGGCTATTTCGAACTGGATGAGTTAAATCCGTTATAAGGCGAATACACCCCCTTTCAGGGAAGACGACAGGGTCTGGCATAAATTAATGTGCTGAATACCAAGATTTATTAACACCAGCATGGTGCAAATATAAATTCATTCCAGTCATCCAGCGCAATAGTCCATTTTTATTGCGGCATGTTACTGCGAAAGCAGGCAAGACTAAAATAGGAATGCTTTCCCGTATCGGGGAGCGTCTCTGTTTTGGTCTTTTTTTGGGGGCTCAACACTAAGGGACATCATGAATGACAACGCAACAGTTAAGCAGATTCTCCACTATGTGGGTGGCCGGAAATGTTCGTCAGTCAACGCACTACGCTGCACACGGTTACGAATGGAGTTTAATGATCATTCCCGAATGAATGAGGCTCATATCCGTAATATTACCGGTGTGATCAGCGTGGTGGAAAACGGGGCCAGTTTCAAATCGTCCGCGGTAATGAAGTACAGCAGGTATTCCCTGTGCTAAAGAAATCGTTGACGGAAAAGAATAACCACAACAGCGGGAAGAAAGATGACAAGAATGGGGTAACTTTTTTCTTCGATACCTGTCAGCCGGTCGATGAAATGACGGAGTTTCAGCTCAGTAGCAGGCAGGTGCCCGATAACTGGAAAGAGATGGTTGTTCATACTGGCAAGCAGACGGGCGGCGTGGTTCTCTGACCATGTCCGGTTGCTCTTGTGCCAGCCCAGCGCCACGTCCCTGAATGATTTTTCTGGTGAACGGGGCGCTTGTTTAGCCGCCCGCTGGTGTGCGGGGTTGATATTCTGTGCCAGCAGTTTACGGATGCCGCCCCTGGCTTAGGGTGTGGATTTTCGTGTTGTTAAGCGACATGTGGGGGTCACGCCATTATCGAACCGGAAAGACCCCAAATCTGACCACCAAATTCTCCCGATGCGGAGGGTAAACTGAAAATGCATCGGGAAAGGGTTTTGATGCTATCGCGTTGGATATAAAAGCAAATGCCTTTCGACATCTGCTTTTCTGAATTGGCTCCTCTGACTGGACTCGAACCAGTGACATACGGATTAACAGTCCGCCGTTCTACCGACTGAACTACAGAGGAATCGGTGAAGTGGGGCGCATGATAACGGTGAGGATGTTGTATGTCAAAGGGGTAAACCGCATTTTGCGTCTGTTTGCTAACAGAATATCCAAATTGATGGTTTTGCGACGTTTATCGGTCAACGACCTACCGGATGGCGAACTGTTTTCCCCCACCTGATGACGTCAATCGGGGGGTGTGCCCTCCTGGTTTCGGACGCGATGTTTTCGTTCTTGTCCGGGTCAGTGGTCGATACCGCTGACTGGTGTGGCAATCAGCATTTTCATCCGCAGAATGAGGGTGTCGATCAATTGGCTACGGGCGCTTTGCGGCGGGAAAATGGCCAGATAGGCGATATCCATACGGGGCAGAAGCGGCTTGATCAGCAGATTGGCACTGCTGGTCTGCGCGGTGATGAGGTCGACGATACCGATGCCCAGCCCTGCTGCGGCCATAGAGCAGCAATGACGCAAGGCGGTTTCCACCGGGTGTTTTAGCTCCAGCCCTTCCCGTGCGACGGCCTTGAGGATCTGATCGTGCAGTATGGTCTTTCTGCCCGGTAGGATCGGACGATAGCGAATCAGATCCATCAGGGTGATCTGCGGTGCATCGGCCAGTTCGTGCTGTGGAGAGACCACCGCCACGGCGTGAGCGGCGCCAATCATTTCTGCATGGAGTCCCTTGACGGTAGGTGTACCGTTGATGAAACCGACGTCGTACTGGTTGCTCATCACCATTTCCGTAATGGTGAGCGTACTTTCCACATCCATAAACAGAGAAATATCGGGATAGTCGTGCAGCAGCGGCGGAAAGAGGTACTCGGCGCACAGACTGGAGAGTGAAGAAACGGCGCCGATACGCAGGATACTGCCTTTGGCCTGGCGGATGTCGTTGGCAATCCGGGTAATATGGTCAATTCCAAGATAAAGCCGTTCAATTTCGCGAAACAATTTGAGCGCTTCGTCACGGGGCACCAGACCCCGTCCATCCCGATCAAACAACTTTAAATTCAACCCATATTCAAAATCTTTAATCAATCTGCTGACAGCAGGTTGCGTAATATTCATCATATTAGCTGCCTGCGTGATACCACCGGTAAGAATCACTTTATGAAAAGCATCAATTTGTCTGAGGTTGATTCGACCCATAGATGTTACCAAGTATAATATTTATTTATGAGTTACGTATAAAATACAATTTTTCATCACATAAACCAACTCGTAGACTCAGGATATCAGCCATAGCCGTTAGTAACACGCCGACATACCTGAGATAACGACAGCAATAAGGATAGAGTATGAAAGGAACAGTGTTATTTGCCAGTTTGTTTGCCCTGATGCCTTTGGCGCAAGCCGCAGATTTAACAATAGGCCTCGCGTCTTTTACTACCTCGATGGATCCGCAGTTCTATGTCGGGGGGGCGAACAGTGCCATGGCACGAAATATTTTCGACGGCCTGGTCAATCAGAATGAAAGACAGCAGATTACGCCGGCACTGGCTGTGTCATGGAAAGCGTTGAACGATACCACTTGGCAATTCAAACTGCGGCCGAATGTGAAGTTTCATGATGGCAGCGCTTTTACGGCAGACGATGTGGTCGCCAGTGTGAAGCGCGTGGCGCTGGCATCGAAGAATAGCCCCAGTTCATACGCACCTTACGTAGCGGATATTGTCGATATTAAGGCTATCGACCCGTTGACGGTGGAGATTCACACCCAAACGCCGTCGGCATTATTGCTGAATAACCTCAGCCGTATCGCCATCATGCCAGCGCGTCTTTCCGAGGTACCGACCGAGACGCTGAACAGTGGGAAAGAGGTGATCGGCACCGGGCCGTTCAAATTTGTGTCCTATGCGCCGGATGATAAGGTCGTGTTGCAGCGTAACGACAACTACTGGGGCGGCAAACCCGACTGGGATACGGTGACGCTGCGTCTGGTGAAGAACAACGGCGCTCGCGTAGCGGCGCTGCTGTCCGGCGATGTGGATTTGATTGAAAGCGTACCGACGGCGGATAAAAGCAATATCGCCAAACAATCCAGTCTGACGACGATCTCTGTGCCGGGTAATCGTATTCTTTATCTGCACCCGGATCAGGATCGTGAAATTTCCCCGTTTGCGCAGGGGGAGGATGGCAAAAATCCACTGCGCAAAGTAGAGGTGCGTCAGGCGATGTCGTTGGCGATCAACCGTGATGCCATTGTGCAACGCATCCTGGATGGGCAAGGGTTATCGTCTTCGCAATTGGTACCTCAGGGGTATCAGGGGTATTCCCGGCAGATAGCCGCACCGGTATATGACCCGGCGAAAGCGAAACAGATGCTGGCACAGTCGGGTTATCCCAACGGTTTTACGCTGACGTTCCATGCGTCTAATGACCGTTATCCCAACGATGCCAAAATCGCGCAGGCGCTGGGGCAGATGTTCAGCCAGGTAGGCATTAAAACCGAAGTCGTCACTATGCCGGGCAGTGTTTATTTCGCCAAGGCGGCAAAGCGTGAGTTCAGCCTGGTGATGGGCGGCGCAGCGATTGAAACCGGCGAGGCCTCCGGTGTGTTGGGGCCGTTGCTGGAGACGTTCGGGCCGAATGCCGGCCAGGGCAACCGGGGGCGTTATTCGAATGCCGAATTTGACCGGCTGCTGAATCAGGCACGCAGTACCCTTGATGAAAGCCAGCGCGACAAACTGTTGCAGCAGGCTACCGATTTGGCCATGAAAGAGCAGGGCGTGATTCCTCTGCTGTTCCTGTCCAATACCTGGGCGATGAAAAAAGGCTATAGCTATGCCGGTCGTACCGACGGCTATACCTTGCCCTATTTTGTTCACAGTAAGTCGTTGTAGATGGTTCTATAATTATTAGATTTATCAATTAGTTAATTGTAATAAGTATTGGGTGAGGAGGGGTGAGAACACGTCATTCCCAACACACCGTCATAACGATGGGTTGAGATTAAGAGCCTATCCCCGTAGGCGTATGTGTCGTCGGGGTATCTGTAGCAGGGTTGTGCTTCATTCGCGCGATGGATGAAGGCAGGCCATCGCCCTACCGAGATAGGCTCTAGACCCATCCAGTGCGTAATTTTGCGTTAACACCAGGGTCTTTATAAAAAGAATACCGAGGCAGAGAGATGGTTGAATTTAGTGGGGTTTTCCCTTATCTGGTTTCACCGGTGAAAACGGATGGCGAGGTCGATAAGGCCGTGCTGACCGAGCTGGTCGAGCATTTGATCGCCAGCGGTGTTCATGGGTTGACTCCGTTGGGAAGCACTGGTGAATTCGCCTATCTCAATGCCCGGCAACGTTTTGATATTGTCAGTACCGTGGTTACTGCCGCCAGGGGCCGGGTTCCGGTCATTGCCGGCGTAGCCGCTACCACTATTCAGGATGCCGTGGCCCAGACGGAAGCGTTTGTCCAACTGGGCGTCGACGGCATCCTGGCTATTCTTGAAGCCTATTTCCCTATTGCCGATGACGGCGTGGAAGCTTACTTTCGCGCTATCGCCGCCGCCGCCCAAACCAAACCGGTGGTGCTGTACACCAATCCCCAGTTTCAACGTTCGGACTTGAGCCTGCCAGTGATTGAACGGCTCAGTCATGTGACGAATATTAACTACATCAAGGACGCCTCGACCAATACCGGCCGTCTGCTGTCAATCATTGAACGCACGCAGGGACGGATGAGCGTCTTCGCTGCGTCTGCGCATATTCCTGCCTGTGTGATGTTGATAGGCGGCGTCGGATGGATGGCCGGCCCGGCCTGCATCGTACCGAAACAGAGCCTGGCGCTGTATGAGGCGGCCCGGCGCGGTGATTGGTCGCAGGCGATGACGCTGCAGCGGCCGCTATGGCGCGTCAACGAAATTTTTGCCCGTTATTCGGTGGCGGCCTGCATCAAAGCCGCGCTACAACTGCAAGGATTTGCGGTCGGCGATCCGCTCCCGCCGCAAAAACCGTTGGCGGGAGCCGCGCTGGAGGAGATCGCTGACGTCTTGCGTTCGGTTGGCGCGTTATGACTATTCCGGTGATTATTGACTGCGATCCCGGTATTGATGACGCGATCGCATTGCTGAGCGCCTTCGTTGCGCCTGGGCTGGATATCCGCGGGATCACCGTCGTTAACGGCAATCAGCCGGTAGAGACAACGCTGCGCAATGCGTTGCAGATCACCGAACTGGGAAAACGCCAGGATATCCCGGTGTATCGCGGTTGCTGGCAGCCGATGCTGCGCGCGCCCATTCACGGCCAGTTTCACGGTAAAAGCGGGTTGGGCGACGGTGCGTTTCCCGCGCCGGTCAAACCGCCGGAAACGCAACATGCCGTTGATTTTTTAGTGACTTCCTGCCGTGAGGCGGCCCGCGTGGGCCAGCCGCTGACGTTGTGCGCGCTGGGGCCGCTGACCAATATCGCCAGCGCCTTCTGTATGGCGCCGGATATCGCCGCAGGCATCGCACGTATTGTACTAATGGGCGGCACCTGCCGTGAGTTAGGCAATCGCACCATGACGTCTGAATTCAATATGCTGGCTGATCCGCATGCGGCGCAGGTGGTGTTCTCGCAAGCCGTGCCGATCACCATGCTGCCGCTGGATGCAACGCATCAGGTGATTCTGACGCCGGAGCGGGTGACGGAACTGGTCGCCAATGCCGGTCGTTTACGTCAGGCGTTGGGGGAGTTGATGGCGTTTTGGGATCGCAATGACGTCAGGCGCTATGGTTCCCGGGGCGGCCCGTTGCACGACCCGCTGGTGATCGCCTGGTTGTTGAACCCGAGGTTATTCAGCAGTGAGACGGCGCGGGTGTTTGTCGAACACCAGAGCGAACTTTGTATGGGGCGGACGGTCGTAGACCTGTATGCCAAGTCTGGCGAGCCCGCCAATGTGTCGGTCGTGACCCGCGTGGATGCAGACGGCGTATTCCGGCTGTTCTGCCAGCTTTTCTCCTGTTACGGAAATGAGCAATGACACGCCATCGCATTATTATCGATACCGATCCGGGCGTGGATGACGCCGTCGCATTGTGGCTGGCGCTGGCCTCTCCGGAGTTGGATATTCTCGGCATCACTGTCGTTGCCGGCAACGTGGCGCTTGAAGATACGACGCTGAATGCGAGCCGTATCGTAGCGCTGTCCGGGCGTCGTGATGTCCCGGTTTTCGCCGGTGCGCCGCGGCCGTTGATCGGGCCGCAACGGTTCGGCAAATACGTACACATCGGCGCTTTTCGGCCTGAGCTGGTGCCTGCCGAACCGTTAACCTTGCAACAAGAGCATGCCGTCGATTTTATTGTGCGTACTGCGCGTCAGGCGGCTGAGGATCATAATCCGATCACGATTTGCGCTATCGGCCCGATGACCAATCTGGCGCTGGCGTTGATTCAGCACCCGGATGTGGCGAAAGGTATCCGCCAGATTGTCACCATGAGTTGCGCATTTACGGCGTTAGGGCATCGGACGCCGTGGGCGGAATTCAATATCTATGCCGATCCGCATGCGGCGCATCGCGTCTTTTTCAGCGGTATTCCGCTGGTGATCATGCCGTTGGACGTAACGTTCCAGGCATTGTTGACTTCCCGCGAGCTGGCGACGCTGCGCGAATGCGGCGGATTACCCGGTCAGGCTGTCGCCCGACTGTTTGAAACCTTCGATCGTAGTGATGTTCAACGCCTTGGTCGGGAAGGCGGGCCGGTACATGACGCTGCCGTCATCGCCTGGTTGCTGCAACCGACACTGTTTAACGGCTGCCGTACTCGTGTCGGCGTGGTGACTGACGGTGAAACCGCCGGACACACCTGGGCGGATTTTCATAACAAACTGAATGCGGAACCTAACGCGACGGTTATGCAGTCTATTGATGAAGCTGGTTTTTTCTCTCTTCTGACACAGGTGATGGCGCGTTACGGCCATTCGCAGGCATAGGAGTATCCGATGGTGGGTTTCCTGCTCAATCGCTTTGGACAGACGCTGATGACCTTGTTGGTGATGTCGGTTCTGGTGTTCAGCGGTGTCTATCTGGTGGGAAATCCGATCGATCTGCTGCTGGGCAGCCATGCTACCCCCGCTGAGCGTGATGCGATTATTCAGGCCTTCGGGCTGGATAAGCCGTTGTGGCAGCAGTATTCCCTGTTTGTTATCCATGCCCTGCAGGGCGATCTGGGCAATTCCTACATCTTTAACCAGCCGGCGTTGCACCTGATCTTGCAACGGATGCCCGCCACGCTGGAGCTGGCGCTGGTGGCGTTTGTGGTGGCATTGATCGTCGGTATTCCGTTGGGCATCGTCGCGGGCATGCGCCCGGACGGCTGGATGTCGCGCTCCATCATGACCTTCTCCATTCTGGGGTTCAGCCTGCCTACATTCTGGATCGGCATGATGATGATCATGCTGTTCAGCGTCAAACTGGGCTGGTTGCCTGCGTCCGGTCGCGGCGCGACGGTAGAGATAGCCGGGGTACCGGTGAGTTTGATGACGCTCGACGGCTGGCAGCACCTGTTGCTGCCTGCCTTCAATCTGGCGCTGTTTAAGATTTCGCTGATTATCCGCTTGACCCGGGCGGGTGTTCAGGAGTGCTTGCAACAGGATTATGTCCGGTTTGCGCGCGCTAAAGGGTTGTCCGAGAGCCGCATCCTGCTGGTGCACGTATTGAAGAATACGCTGATCCCGTTAATTACCGTGATTGGTCTGGAGCTGGGCTCCCTGATCGCCTTTGCCGTGGTGACTGAAACTATTTATGCCTGGCCAGGCATGGGGAAATTGATTATCGATTCTATCGCCGTGCTCGACAGGCCGGTGATTCTTGCGTATCTGATGATGACGGTGGTGATGTTCAGCCTGATCAACCTGCTGGTGGATGTGCTCTACGCGCTGTGCGACCCGCGCATTCGTCTGGGAGGGCGTTAAACGATGACGGATTCTACTGAATTGACGCATGAGCGCTCTCGCTATGACTCGGTATGGCGGACGTTGCATGCGTTGGCGCGTAACCGTTTTTCCCTGGTGGGGATGGTAGTATTGGCGCTGATTGTGGTGTTGGCGCTGCTGGCGCCTTGGTTGTCGCCGCAGAATCCCTACGATTTATCGCAACTGGCGATCATGGATAACCGTCTGCCGCCGGGCTCCGCCGGCATGACCGGGTTGAGTTACTGGTTGGGGACGGATGATCAGGGGCGCGATCTGTTCAGCGCTATTCTCTATGGCACCCGCACCAGTCTGATTGTTGCCGTCAGCAGTGCGCTGCTGGCATTGCTGATCGGCATGGCGGTCGGGCTGTTAAGCGCCTGGCGCGGCGGCCGGATAGATGCGTTGTGTATGCGCGTTGTCGATATTCAGCTCAGTTTCCCGCCCATCTTGATTGCGTTGATTCTGTTGGCGGTGCTTGGGCAGGGCGTCGATAAGATTATTCTGGCGCTGGTGATCACTCAGTGGGCCTATTATGCGCGCACGGTGCGCGGGTCAGCGCTGGTGGAGAGCCGTCGCAGTTATGTCGATGCGGCACGCGGCATGGCCTTTTCCGATGTGCGCATTCTGTTCCGGCATGTGTTGCCCAATTGCCTGCCGCCGTTGATCGTGGTTGCGACGATGCGCATCGCCTACGCCATCATGCTGGAGGCGACGCTCTCTTTCCTGGGGATAGGCCTGCCGATTACCGAGCCGTCGCTGGGGTTGTTGATAGCCAATGGTTTCGACTACCTGATGTCCGGCGATTACTGGATTAGTCTGTTTCCCGGCATCATGCTGCTGCTGCTGATTGTCGCCATTAATCTGATCGGCGATGCCCTGAGGGATATCCTGAATACCAGACGTGAGGAATAAGGTGTGAGCCAGCCGGTACTTAGCGTGAAACAGCTCAATACAGCATTCCGGACGCATGGTGAATGGCGGCCGATCGTGCGCGATTTGTCTTTTGATATCGCGGCGGGAGAGACGCTGGCGTTGGTGGGGGAATCCGGCTCGGGGAAAAGCGTTACCGCGATGTCGATTATGCGCTTACTCGATTCTCAGGCTTGCATCAATGGTAGCGTGCGGTTTGAGGAGCAGGAGCTGTTGTCGCTCTCCGCCGCCCAGATGCAGCATATCCGGGGAAATCGTATCGGGATGGTGTTTCAGGAGCCGATGACCAGCCTCAATCCCGTGCTGACGATCGGGACGCAGATTACCGAAGTTTTGCGGCGTCACCGCGGCATGGATCGCGCCAGCGCCCGGGCAGAAGCGGTGCGACTGCTGGAACGTGTGCGGATCCCGGCTGCTCGTTCCAGGCTGGACGAATACCCCATGAGTTTTTCCGGCGGCATGCGCCAACGGGTAGTGATCGCCATCGCGCTGGCGTGCAAACCCAGACTGTTGATTGTCGACGAGCCTACGACGGCGCTGGATGTGACGATTCAGGCGCAGATTTTGGCGCTGATCAATGCGTTGCAGGAAGAGGAGAATATGTCGATTCTGTTCATTACCCACGATATGGGGGTAGTGGCGGAAGTCGCTGATCGCACGCTGGTGATGTATCGCGGTGAAGGTGTGGAGCTGGCTGAGACTCGGCAACTTTTCCGGCAGCCCCAGCACCCTTATAGTAAACGCCTGTTTTCCGCCGTACCGCGTCTGGGCGCGATGGCGGGCATCCCGCTTCCCCAGCGTTTTGCGTTGTTCGATGCGGCTGAGCCTGCGGAACAAATACCGCAAGTCGATACTGTCATTAATGGGGAGCCGATCCTGTCGGTAAAGAATCTGGTGATGCGGTTCGACGTGAAATCCGGTTGGTTGAAACGGGTGACTGGCCGCATACATGCGGTGGAAGGCGTATCTTTCGATCTCTTTCCCGGAGAAACGTTATCGCTGGTCGGCGAGTCGGGCTGCGGTAAATCTACCACCGGGCGCGCCATTCTGCGGCTGACGTCTCCTACCTGCGGGCAGGTAACGATTGGCGGGCGGGATATGTTGATGGCGGATGCGCCGACGTTGAAACGGCTGCGGACGCAAGCGCAAATGATATTCCAGGATCCTTACGAGAGCCTGAATCCCCGATTGCGGGTTGGAGACGCTATCGCCGAACCTATGTTAAGCCACGGGTTGGTGAGTGCCGGGCAGGCGCCCGCTCGTGTCGCCGAACTGCTGGAGAACGTCGGTCTTCGTGCCGATATGGCGGAACGTTATCCGCATCAGTTTTCCGGTGGACAACGGCAGCGGCTCTGTATCGCCCGCGCACTGGCATTGAATCCCCGCCTGATCATTGCCGATGAGTCGGTTTCCGCGTTGGATATGACCGTTAAAGCGCAAATCGTCAATCTGTTGCTCGATTTGCAGCAGCAGTATGGGCTGGCCTATCTGTTCATCTCTCATGATATGGCGGTGGTCGAGCGCATCAGTCACCGTGTAGCCGTGATGTATCAGGGGGAAATCGTGGAGATTGGCTCACGCCAGTCTATTTTCTGTAATCCGCAGCACCCTTATACCCGGCGCTTGTTGTCGGCAGTCCCCGTCCCAGACCCTGACATGAACATCAAGCGATCGCTGATCCAGGATGAGTTATCCAGCCCATTGCGTCCGGCAGATTTCCAGCCGCCACTACGCCATTATCGGCAGGTGGAAGCCGGACATCTGGTAATGATGAATTGAATTTGCGGTGTCCTGTTTTCGGTCGTCGATGATCAGACGTCATTGACGTTCACGTTCTCCAGCTGTTTTGCGAACGCCTGCGTTTATTGGCTGTTTTGATGCCGTTGTGTCGGTGGAAAGTCGCTGACGAATAAACTGAAATTTAGCATGGCGCTGTCCGTGGAGGCGGTGTTCGTCGCCAGGTGCACTTCCAGATAGCAGATTTTGCACCACTGCAGTGCGTAATAATGCGCCGTTTGAGAAGGTGAATGGCGGGAGGGCGAGGATGCGCTGTCCGATGTCCATTGCTTTTACTTATTTTTAAGCCGGTTAAGGCGATCCCTCTCTTTTTTTATATCACGTAAATGATCTGGCGCACTTCTTGCTTTTACTTATAGGTAACTATTCGGGAGGTACACATGAATCTGAGACGGCTCAAATATTTCGTGAAAATCGTTGATATCGGCAGCCTTACCCAAGCGGCTGAAATGTTGCATATCGCACAGCCTGCGCTGAGCCAACAAGTCGCCACATTGGAGAGCGAGCTTGAGAAGCAATTGCTGGTGCGCAGTCGTCGTGGCGTAACGCCGACGGAGGCGGGCAAAATTTTGTATTCGCACGCACAGACGATCCTGAATCAGTGTGAGCAAGCCAGACATGCGGTGAACAGTGTACGACAGACCGTTAACGCATGAATTGGATGCGGTCAGCTATTCCTGCACACATAGCTGACCGCATTGATTTTTTTCTAATGTGCGTGTTACGTCATCCATCAGGATGATTTATCGGGTTGCGCCATCATCCGTTTCTTACCCGATTTTATCCAATAAGCGACTGCCAGAACGATGAACCAGAGTGGCGTAACCAGCAATGCCTGCAATGTATCCGGCTGCAAGGTTAGCAATACTAATACGCAGGCAAAAAACGCCAGACATACCCAGCACATCACTTTCCCCCAAGGCATTTTGTACGTTGAGGTGGCATGCAGTTCCGGCCGGGATTTACGGTAGGCCAGATAGGAACAGAGAATCATGCTCCAGATAAACATAAACAGGATGGCGGATACCGTCGTAACCAGAGTGAAGACGGTCATGACATTTGGGATCAGGTAGATCAATACGACGCCTGAAAGCAGGCAAATACAGGAAAACATCAAGCCGGCCGAGGGTACGGCGCGTTTGGAAAGAACACCGAAGCGATGAGGGGCATCCCCTTGTTTAGCCAGGCCGAACAACATGCGGCTGGTGGAGAATACGCCGCTGTTGGCGGAAGAGGCTGCGGACGTCGTCACAACAAAATTGATGATGCTGGCTGCTGCAGGCAAACCCACCAGCATGAACATATCCACGAAGGGACTGCGATCGGCGGCGATATGACGCCATGGCGTCACCGACATAATCATGAGCAATGCAAATACATAAAACATGATGACCCGGATGGGGATGGCATTAATGGCGCGAGGGAGTACAACCGTCGGATTTTTGGTTTCCGCTGCGGTAGTGCCTACCAACTCAATGCCGACAAACGCGAAGACCGCTATCTGGAAACCGGCGAAGAACCCGCTGATACCTTTTGGAAACATCCCTTCGTCCTGCCACAGATTGGCAAAAGAAGCCACGAGACCTGCCGGGGATGAGTGATGCATGACAACCAATGTCGCACCGATGGCGATCAGGGCGACGATGGCGATGATTTTTATCATCGCAAACCAGAATTCCATCTCACCGAACAATTTAACCGTCGCCAGGTTGAGCGTCAGCAGCAGCAGTACGCACAATAGAGAGCTAATCCATTGAGATAATTCAGGAAACCAGAATTGCGCATAGGCGCTGATGGCGACGACATCGGCTATCCCTGTAACGACCCAGCAGAACCAGTAGGTCCAGCCAGTGAAGAAACCTGCCCACGGGCCAAGCAGATCCGCCGCGAAATCGCTGAAGGATTTATAGTTCAGGTTTGAGAGCAGAATCTCTCCCATTGCCCGCATCACGAAGAACAACATGAAACCGATGATCATGTAAACGAAGATAATCGATGGCCCCGCCAGACTGATGGTTTTGCCTGAGCCCATGAATAAGCCGGTGCCGATAGCACCGCCAATCGCGATAAGCTGGATATGTCGGTTAGTCAAATTTCGGCGTAGCCCGTTATGTTCGGCGCTTTGGGGTGTTTGTGTATGATGTTGGTCTGTCATGTCGTGTGATTTCCTGCTTTATGTTCTCGTTGTCCATGCCTGCAAATAAAAGGATGCCGGTGAAGGTATCAGCTGCAGGAGTATAGACTTTGAATAATTTATTCTTATGGCTGAGTGTGTTTATAATCAGCAGCGAGTGAGACGCAAGTAGTGCGGTGAAAGACGTCAGGTGTAGCGCGGGATGGTTTCGTCTTCCGGCGCTGGAACAACTGGAGCGCTGGGTATAAACAGGACTTATATGGCCGGCAAGCCTAACAAAAATGAGGATATGCAACAATCCTATTTTGATATCCGCATCGGCAAAAAATAATACGAACTGTTTGACAGATGGCATTAATAAGGGAATAATCCGTCCCCGTTGGGTCGTTAGCTCAGTTGGTAGAGCAGTTGACTCTTAATCAATTGGTCATAGGTTCGAGCCCTATACGACCCACCAACACACTTCTTTATCTGCAATATTCTCTTCCGTTTTTTAAAAAGTAATTCCTTGTTATTAATTCGTGCTTATTCTCTCCGAATAGATTCTTGGTATTTGGTTTATTTCAGAATAACTAATTTTATGTAATTAATTTCGTTACTCAATGGAAATTAACGCGTGTTCCGTGGAAATTACGCTGCCTGATATTTAACCAGGCAGTATTGAATCATCAGGGATGTTAAATAATGTGTTGATGCTTTAATTAATTACGATACATTGTTTTTATTTGTTTGACGGTGTTGCTGAATATGGCAGATTGAGTTGGTTCTTCCAATTGAGAAATGTATTTATCCATCGTAATCATTATCTTACCTGCATCAGCCTGGCCGATGGATTTCAGCATCAGGGTCAGCATAACTTTCAGACAACTGACTTCATGAGCTAGCGTCTCTGCTGATGCTTCTGTGGTGAAATCGCAATTGTTCATCATTTTCTCCTAAGGAAGACTGTGGCACAGTAGCTGGTAACATATTGATAGATATACATACACGACCGGCTACATAACAAAAAGACAAGTTACTATAACCGATTTGTCTAAATTTGTGTTTGGCAAAATAAACGTATTCCGCCGTGGGTGTGTATCTTTTCTGAAGATTGTGTAATAAGTCCGCAGTAATAACGGAACGATACTTTAGGTTGTAAAGTTGCTTTAAATGCGTCCGATTGGAAACATTGCAATTTTCATATGGATATTTTCTGATGGGTGTATTATTTATATAAAATGGTCGCTGGAAGTTGTTCTGAACGGCGACATAACTGAAAATTGATTTAATGGATTGCCTGAAGTTGCAGTTTTTGGTAATCTATTGATTATATTGATTTTTTTATTTTGGGATGGTTTTACTATCCATTTCTCTAAAAACCAGGTTTGAAATGTGAATACTGTGATGGAGGCTAGTTCGCGGTTGATACCAGAGCGGTATCATTCAAAGACTTAGAAAACATTACCACACGGTAGAATAAAATACACTTTTAATTGGAAAGTGTATTCATTGTTTTTTAAACCATATAGTACACCTGCAACAAGCTTCGGCTGTAAGTGTTACTTTCTTTTTGGAGAACTGTTCTTTGATTAGCGTTTTTCTTGTTGATGACCATGAATTGGTGCGGGCAGGGATACGGCGCATTCTTGACGATATCAAAGGCCTCAAAGTGGTCGGTGAGGCGCAGTGCGGTGAAGATGCGGTAAAATGGTGCCGTACCAATAGTGTTGATGTCGTCTTGATGGACATGAGTATGCCCGGAATTGGCGGCCTTGAGGCTACCCGCAAAATTGTACGGTTCTCTCCAGAAGTGAAGGTTATCATGTTAACCATTTATACGGAGAATCCGTTGCCTGCCAAAGTGATGCAAGCAGGTGCTGCTGGCTATCTCAGTAAGGGCGCGACGCCGGAAGAAGTTATCTGTGCGATTCGTTCCGTTCATGCTGGTAAGCGCTATATTGCCTCGGACATTGCACAGCAGATGGCATTGAGTCAGCTTGAACCACAAACTGAAACACCACTGGAGTGTCTGTCCGAGAGAGAATTGCAGATCATGATGATGATCACCAAAGGGCAGAAAGTGACGGAGATTTCCGATCAGTTGAATCTCAGTCCTAAAACGGTTAATAGTTATCGTTATCGAATGTTTAATAAATTGAACATAAATGGTGATGTTGAGTTGACCCATCTGGCAATCCGTCATGGGCTCTTTAACGCGGAGACATTGATCAGTAGTGAATGAGTGTTTTGATGCCCAGGCTTTCATGAAGACCGTGACCAGTCAGCCTGGGGTTTATCGCATGTATGACGCCAGCAATACGGTTATCTATGTTGGTAAAGCCAAAGATCTAAAGAAGCGCCTTTCCAGTTATTTTCGAACACATGTAGCCAGCCGAAAAACAGAGGCTTTAGTCAAAAGTATTCGCCAGATCGATGTCACGATTACGCATACTGAGACGGAAGCATTGTTGTTAGAGCATAACTACATTAAACGCTATCAGCCTCGATATAATGTTCTGCTGCGAGATGATAAATCTTATCCGATGATTTTCCTCAGCGGTGATATTCATCCCCGCTTATCAATCCATCGTGGGGCAAAGCATGCGAAAGGTGAGTATTTTGGCCCATTCCCGAACGGTAGCGCAGTTCGTGAGACCTTACTTTTGCTACAAAAATTATTTCCGATACGGCAGTGCGAAAATAATGTCTATCGCAATCGTTCGCGCCCTTGCCTGCAATACCAGATCGGTCGCTGCCTTGGCCCATGCGTGGCGGGATATGTGAGTGATGACGAGTATCAGCAGCAAGTTGATTATGTACGCCTTTTTTTATCTGGTAAGGATCAGCAGGTGCTTGAGCGGCTTGTTGACCGCATGGAAAATGCAAGCCGGGAACTAAAGTTTGAAGAAGCTGCCCGTATCCGTGATCAAATTCAGGCGGTACGTCGTGTGACGGAAAAACAGTTTGTCTCCGGCCATGGGGATGATCTTGACGTAATAGGTGTTGCATTTGACGCAGGGATGGCGTGTTTGCATGTGTTGTTTATTCGTCAGGGCCAGGTGCTGGGGAGCCGCAGTTATTTCCCCAAAGTGCCGGGTGGGACAGCATTGGGGGAAGTGGTTCAGACGTTTGTCGGGCAGTTTTATTTACAAGGCAGCGGGGCCCGAACCTTACCGTCAGATGTGTTGTTGGATTTTTCATTGCCCGATCTTCAACTGCTTGCCGAGTCGTTATCGACGATAGCCGGCCGTAAAATTAGTATCCAGTGTAAACCTCGGGGTGATCGGGCGCGTTATCTCAAACTGGCTCGTACCAATGCCCATACGGCATTAGTGACCAAATTATCTCAGCAATCGACGGTTCAGCAGCGGTTAGCGGAATTGTCCAGGATATTAGGTTTGGGTGATATCAAACGCATGGAATGTTTTGATATCAGTCATACTATGGGCGAGCAGACCGTGGCATCCTGCGTTGTCTTTGATAGTAATGGCCCATTACGTTCGGAATATCGTCGCTACAATATTACAGACATTACCCCTGGCGATGATTACGCGGCGATGACCCAAGTTTTGAAACGTCGCTATGGCAAATCGCTCGATGATAGCAAGATTCCAGATGTGGTTGTCATTGACGGAGGGAAAGGCCAGCTGGCCCAAGCCAAAGCGGTTTTTGAGTCGTTACAAGTTCCCTGGGATAAAACAAAACCATTGCTGCTGGGCGTTGCGAAAGGAAGCGATCGCAAAGCGGGATTGGAAACGCTGTTTTTAGACACTACAGGCGAAGGGATGGCGCTGCCGCCGGATTCCCCGGCCTTGCATGTCATACAACATATCCGCGATGATTCTCATGACCATGCAATTAGCGGCCATCGCAAAAAACGCGCCAAAGTGAAAAGTACCAGTGCGCTTGAGACTATTGAAGGCATTGGCCCCAAGCGCCGTCAGATGCTGTTGAAGTATATGGGGGGGCTGCAACCGCTGATGAGCGCGAGCATTGATGAAATTGCCAATGTCCCGGGAATTTCGCATGCGCTGGCAGAAAAAATTTTCCATGCATTGAAACACTAGGGGCAATGTAGCAACATACTTACCACATTCACTTTTTAGGCCTGACAGTTCTTGAACGCTATGCAATTTAATATACCTACATGGCTGACCCTGCTTCGTGTTGCCCTGATACCTTTCTTCGTTCTGGCGTTTTATCTGCCGTTCAGCTGGGCTCCCGTGGTTTGTGCAAGTCTCTTTGTTTATGCTGCTGTAACTGATTGGTTTGATGGTTTTCTTGCCCGGCGCTGGAAGCAGACTACAAGGTTTGGCGCTTTCCTTGATCCGGTTGCGGACAAAGTATTGGTGGCCGTTGCACTGGTACTGGTCATTGAGCATTATCACTCATGGTGGATCAGCCTCCCTGCCGCCACCATGATTGCCCGTGAGATTATCATCTCTGCATTACGCGAATGGATGGCGGAAATCGGTAAACGCAGTAGTGTCGCTGTTTCCTGGATCGGGAAAGTCAAAACCATGGCGCAGATGGTCGCGCTGGTGGGGTTGCTATGGCGGCCAGACCCATGGGTAGAGATCGCTGCGGTAGGGGCACTCTATATCGCTGCTGTGCTGACATTCTGGTCAATGTTCAACTACCTTAAAGCCGCACGACACGATTTGCTTGAACATTAGCTCTCTGCGTTAAAACAAAGCAGGTGATGGGATGCAAGGGACTCGTTTGTTGACTAGCGAGCTCTGGTCAGTAGCGTGCGGCGCATTAACAGCGTATTTGATTCAGAGTAATATGAACTGCATCAATATGTTAGTAACGCGGGAATAGCTCAGTTGGTAGAGCACGACCTTGCCAAGGTCGGGGTCGCGAGTTCGAGTCTCGTTTCCCGCTCCAGTTCTCTTCTATAGACGTCGACCAAAGTCCGTACTCCATCGATTCGGCAGAGCTTAGGCTCTTTTAGGTATCTAGTAAGCACCACCGTCGTCTCTCTATCAACCACGTCCAGGTAGCGCATGATTCAGAACGTGCAATACGGTTGTGTTGCCGTGCGCATTGTTGGCGAAATTCCCCCGGCATGAACAGTAAATATCTTCTCACGGTAAGTGTAAGTATCCCGCTAAACCGAACCTGTAGTGTTATATCTCCAGCAGACTTCAAGTGGTAAGCATGTTGCGGCGTTCGTTCATTCGAATCACTTACTTGAGTAAGCGCATCGGGATTTACCCATTTGCCGAGCTATAAGGCGCTGCATACGTCTTGTCCTAAAGAACTAACGCCTGGCGTTGCTCAACACGCCAGCCGGTTGTCCTGCAACTCGAATGATTTAGGGTATAGATAAGAATGCGCAGGCTATTTAATAAACATGCTACACTTCCGAAAATTATCAGATTTGTTACATGTCGGATCAGATAGCTGCTGTGATCCCGTATGTTAAACCCTTGTTATAGGGAGCTAATAATTAATTTATGTATTAATAAAATTAATATAATTGGAGTTTGAAAGAGGGTAGAACAACGGGCGTATCAATGCAAAGTTCGTTTTTAACTTTCTTATTTAAAATAATGAGTTATTAATTAGTAAACAAAGATTATTGTTCTGTCTGGCTAGATCGTTGTTAGCAGGAGTCACTTGCTACGAAGAATATTTGGTGTGATTTATGAAGAAAATCTACAGTAACGTGCACTAACAATAGGGAGATAGTAAAGGTTTTTATGTCGCAGATAAAACAGAACTTAACATTAACAATATGCAAACGATTAACCTTTAGAGTTAACAACTTTTTATTTTTTTCTGGTTGTAATTTTACATACTAATAGGTACAAAAATGAAAGCTAAAGACACGTTGATAAAGACAATGCAGGAACTGTTGTGGACAAAGGGATACTCCAATACGAGTCCTAAAGAAATACAGAAGGCATCCGGTGTAGGACAAGGCAGCATGTATCACCACTTTAAGGGGAAAGCTGACTTGGCGCGCCAGACCATCCTGCGTAATGCAGAGGAACTGCAACAAGAAATCGCTGGTATTTTGCACACGGAAAAAAGCGCACGTGAGCGTATTGGAAACTACTTGCAGCGAGAGCGTGACATTCTTTCCGGGTGTCGTATGGGGGGGTTGGCGCAGGATAGCGAGATTATCCGCGATGATTCACTCCGTGAGCCTATAGCCCAAAATTTTGAATGGTTGATTGGCGAGATAGAGAGCGTACTTGAAGCGGGCAAAGCGTCAGGGGAGTTTTCTGCCGAGCTGAATGTTAAACATACAGCATTAACACTGATTTCAGTCATGCAAGGAGCATTTGTGATTGCCCGGGCTACACAGTCCGAAGCGTATTACAAACAGGCTATTGCTGGAGTGATTGAAATGCTGAGTTAAGAGTCATACAGATCTTATGGAGAAGAGAAAGTGAATAACGATTTGCCCGTTACCATGAATTTGTTTTCATTAATTAAAGACATTGATGCCGTTAAGTGGGAGACCCACAGTACGCTGGATCGTAAAAATGCACGTATTTTTGATATTTTCCATGATGATTCGGGGCAACGTATCTCGTTGGTACATTGCGCGCCGGGAGCATCAGCAAAATCTCATCTTCATAAAGGGCATGAAACGTTTCTCATTCTTGATGGGTCATTCGAAGATGAAAATGGTGTCTATCTTCCGGGGGATCTAGTTTGTTATGCGCCAGGTAGTCAGCATGCCTGGCGTACACCACAGGGCGCCTTGATATACGCAACATGGGGCGATCGCGTTGAATCAGGATTAACAGATACTGCAGCATGAAATCAATTCTAACTCAGGCTCGAATCCTGTATTTGACCGAAGATCCGCACAAAATCACGGCGCAGTTACAGGGGGAAACGTTCACGTTGTCATCAGCTCAGCCTTTACGTAATGACATTTCAACGGATGAAATTACCCCCATCCCAGCACTAGCCTATTATGACGAGCGCCTGGGGAGCTTTGTCTGGACTGGCTTAAAATGCTCAAATGAGAATCCCATTCGGAAAAACGCCGTTATAAATGCGGGTGTTAATGTTGTTGTTGGGGGCTTGCGTTATGGAAAAGGTTCATCCAGGGAGCACAGCCCGGTAGCGGAAAAAGCAGCAGGTATACAGCTTGTAATTGCAGAGAGTTTTGAGCGTATTTACCGGCAAAATGCGGATAACATCGGCCTGTTAACGTCTACGGATATGGGGCTGCTTGCCCGACTTGAACGGGGTGATGTCGTTACCATTGAAGACATCATCGCCGGGCGGGAGGACACTTCTCGTCAGGTTCTTCAATGTGGAGGTCTTCTCCCTTGGTGGAAAGCACAATTAAACCAGTATGGTTTGCCGCAGTTGGTTGGTACTGAATTAACAGAAAAGAGGATGACATTGTGCGAGAAAATCATCGCCAGACATCTGCTTACAGGTATTCATTCTTCAGGAAACGCATTACATCTGCGGCCGGATTGGCGTTTTATTCATGAATATTACACCGCCATGTGTGGCCACATGTTAAAGCGAACCTTTGGGGATAACCTGACACTTTGGCAGCCTGAGTCGGTGGTTACTTTCGAAGATCATTTACCTTACATGCATCAAAGTAAGGTGCATGTTGAGCAGAAACTGACGGGTGATCTTGAGCATTTGTTGGATGCTCATCGTGCTTTTACTCAGCAGTGGCGGCTGACTGCACACCGTTACAACCTGGACGGTGATGGGGCCGAAGGTATTTCGCATGCACTCATGGCGGAGCGCTATGCATTGCCGGGCCAAATTATTATTGGTACTGACTCTCATACACCACATTGTGGTGCGTTAGGGTGCCTGGCGATTGGTGTTGGTAGTACAGACATGGCTGCCAGCATGGTAACGGGTGTGTTTCGGCTGATGTCTCCTGATAGTGTTCGGGTTGTTTTTACCGGAAGATTGCCTGAAGGAACCGGTGCAAAGGACATGATCCTTCAATTGCTGTCTACAGAATGGATCCGGCAAGGGAATGGCATTGGTAAAGTTTTTGAGTTCTGCGGCGATACGATTGAGCGATTATCCATTGATGATCGTATCACTTTAACGAATATGGTGGCTGAACTTGGGGGGGTATCCGGCCTGATTGCACCAGACAGTAATACTGTTAACTTTTTGAAAGAACGTCGTGGTATCCATTTTACTCTTGAGCCTTGGATGCACAGTGATGAAGGGGCAAGTTATGCCGCGGTGATAGAAATTGACTGTCGGGAATTGTCGCCGATGGTTGCTTCTCCAGGGGATCCGGGTAATGGTCTGGCACTATCACAACTCACTGAGCCTGTAAAAATAGACATCGCTTATGGCGGATCTTGTACGGCAGGAAAACGGGATGATTTTGACGAGTATCACAAAGTTCTTCACTGGGCAGTACAGAAAGGGAAGAAGATCCCGTCGGACGTCATGTTATACCTTCAGTTCGGTACTATGGATGTTTATGAATATTGTCACGAGCGAGGATATTTAGAGACATTTAAAAACGCAGGTGCAATTTTATTAAAGCCGGCTTGTGGTGCATGTGCGAATTGCGGGCCCGGTGCCTCTTTTAATAGTAACCAAGTGACGATTAGCGCTATTAATAGGAATTTTCCAGGGCGTTCTGGTCCGGGAAAAGTTTGGCTCGCCAGCCCATCAACGGTGGTTGCCAGCGCAGTAAAGGGTGAAATAATATCCTTTAATGATTTAAGAATGCTATATCCTACATAATTCGAGTTGCAGGACAAATAGTTAGCATGTTGAATAACGTCTGGCGTTCGCTTTTTAGGGCAAAGCTGATTAAGCGTCTTGTCACGCGGCACGTCAGTGAATGCCGGTACACTTATTCAAGTAAGTCATTCGAGTGAGCAAATGCTACCAATGCGCCTGCAACTTGAAGTATGACGGATATATATAGGGTATATGTATATATAGGGTATATATAGTTGATTTGTTAATTATCATTTCATTGACAGGATGCAAGAAATCATGAAACCTTTTTATCATTTCTCAGATGAAGAGAATAATCAATTAACACATTTTTTAAGTCAGAACGCAGTAAACCCATACACCCATTATCAAGAGTTTAAATTAACAATAAATGAGTTGTGTCAGTCCCGCAAAGTACCTGGATTTTTTATTGATATCTGTAATTCAATTAAACATGAAAGACATCATGGTATCAGTGATGTGCATGTTTTGCGTAACTGCCCTCGTGATATTAATGTTCCCGCATTGGATCCGGATAATCCGCTTGAAGATAAATATAAAAAGAAAAAAACGTTTATCGGCGAAGCACTACTAGAAACATTTGCATTGCTTACCGGCACACCGCTTCTGGCGTATGGTAGCCGCCATAATGGGGACTTTTTTACAGATGTAGTAGCAATTCGTAAATATAGTGGGCAATTAACCGGTTTCAGTGACAGTGAACTGGTTTATCACAATGACCGTACTGCTCATGCAGTTCGTGCCGATTTTGTTACGTTGCTTGGCCTGCATTGCCCGGATGAAGAACTGATTTTTACCGGCTACATTGATGGAAAGTCATTAATCAAGCATTTGTCTGAGGAGCAACAGACGGCACTGCGCCAGCCTTGGTATCGCACGGAGTTTGATGTTTATTCTCGTGAAACAAATAGTCGTCAAATCAGCTCTCCAGATCATGCAATCCTTAAAAATCACCACAGTATTCGCTATCTGGACACACTGACTCATGTGGCACCTGGGGCGCCGGAGCAGGCAAAAGATGCGCTGATAGCATTTATGCAGGCGATGACAAAAGCGGATAAGCAACGTCATAGGATTATTCAGGGTGATCTTCTTGTTTTCGCGAATCAGGATGGGCTACATAATCGTGAAAAAATAGATATCCAGAATAAAGAAAATGCTGCTCGTCGATGGTTATTGAAAACATACGCTTTTCGTGATCAAAAAACGGCGGAGCAATACCAGGCTTATTGGGCTAAAGGGATGTTTGGTCTGGTTGAGGATTAATTATCTAACGAATTAATACCACTCCCATTATTATTAATAAGTAGATGACGAATATGAGAAGCGTAGCCGATCGTGTAAAACGTATAGGCCTTTCTGAAACCTATGCGATTCTTGATAAAGTTAAAAAAATGAAAGCCGAAGGGCATGTCGTTTATGATCTCGGCGGCGGTGAACCCGATTTTTCCACACCTGAGCATATAATAAATTTTACTGTGTCAGCCATGAAAAATGGCATGACGCATTATACAGCCAGTAAGGGTTCCCCAGGACTGCTCAAAGCAATAGCTAATCGTTTATTTGAAGAGAATCATATCTCAGCGTGCTGGGATAAAAATATTATTGTTACGCCTTCTGCCAAGCATGCATTGTTTATTACATTAATGACATTACTTAACCCTGGTGATGAGATTGTTATTCCATCGCCTTGTTGGGTGAGTTATATCGCAATGGCGGAAATGGCAGGCGCAAAAGCGGTTGATCTACCTTTAACTCGTGAAAATAAATATCAAATAACACGTAAAGCATTGGCTGCCTGTATTACTGATAAAACACGGGTATTGCTGTTAAATAATCCCAATAACCCGACTGGGCACATCCTTACAGAAGAAGAAATACAGGTTATATGCCAGGTCGCGCTGGAACATGATCTTTTCGTTGTCATGGATGAAATTTATGAACATATCCGCTATATCACTGCGCCGCACCGAAGTATTGCGGCGGAGCCGGGCATGTTTGAACGCACTATAACGGTTAGCGGCTTTTCTAAAGCCTGGGCAATGACGGGGTGGCGTCTGGGGTATCTCTGCGCCCCGGAATACGTGTTGAATGAAATACTCAAGGTTCAGCAACACAGTGTCGGCTGTGCCGGCGCATTTATTCAGCAAGGTGGATTAGCTGCGCTGATCGGGGATCGTCAACCGATGGAGGATATGGTTAAGGCGTACCGAAAACGTCGGGATTATATGGTTGACAGCCTGAACAGGATCCCTGGCATCGAATGCTATGTGCCGGAAGGCGGACTCTATGTCTATGCCGATATTCGCGGTCTTGGCATGGGCGACGCACAAACATTCACCCTCTGGTTACTTGCCCATGCCCATGTTGCCGTGACCCCAGGAACCGCCTTTGGTAAAGAAGAAACCATGATGATCAGGTTATCTTTTGCCGGTGCCATGGAAACCATTGTTGCGGCGATGGATAGCATCGCCGAAGCGATAACGGAATATGACGCATCGCTGCAACAGGAGGCATCATGACGACGCCTCTGCGTATTGCCATTATCGGCAACGGGCCTCGGGCACTCTCTGTTCTTGAGCGTCTTGCCGTGAGATTACAAAAGCAGCCTGAAGCGGCCGTTGATATTCACTATATCGATAAGCAGCATCCGGAAACAGGGAGGATCTGGCGTCGGGATCAGGATGACTGTTTTGTCATGAACACCGTTGCTGAAGAGGTGTCGGCTTTTTCGGGCGCAGGTGATGCTGAGAATGCCAGGCCGGGTTGCGGCCCTTCTCTTGCCGTCTGGTGGAAACAGACTCGTGATGATTTTCCCGGCGATAATACCTGGGCCCCGCGAGCACTGTATGGCGAATATATGCAGTTTGTGCTGGGCTGCATTAAACAATCGCTCTCCCCCCAGCAGCGCTTTTTACCCCGGCAGGCAGAGGTCGTCGACATTGTTCCTGACGGCGAACAGCATGCCACCTTGCATTTTAAACAGGGTGAAGATGTTGTCGTCGATCGCGTCGTTCTGGCAACGGGTCATCCCAAAAATCGTCTTTCAGCGCAAGAACAGCAATGGCAGCGCTTTGCTGAAAACCACCCTGAACTGTGTTGGATTCAGGGGGACTCCGCAGCGGATATGCCGTTGAAAGACATTCCGGCTGGCAGTCATGTCGGAATTATTGGATTGGGGTTGTCGTTTCTGGATGTGATGGCGGCCTTAACAACGGCCAGAGGCGGTAAATTTACAGAACAGCCTGATGGCACTCTGCGTTATATCCCTTCCGGGCATGAACCGCAGTTAATCGCCGGTTCCCGGAGTAGCTTGCCTATTCCGGGGCGTGGGCGTAACCAAAAACACCCTAATTTTCGTTATAACAGTGTGTTGTTTACTGCCGAGCGTGCTGAGGCGCTTGCCCTTAGAGGGCGCATTGACTTTGACAAAGACGTGCTGCCTTTGCTTATGGCTGAAGTTAATCTGACCTGGTACGCGACGGCAATTCGTCAGCGTTATGGGGTGACGGCAGAAAGTGAATTCCGCCAGTATATCCAGTCATTACCTGAAAATGACTTTGCCGATATCCCGCATATTGCGCGTAATTTTGGTATTACAGATTTGCCCGCGCTGGATATTTATCAACTTGCCGACCCATTCAGCCAGCGCCGGTTTACTTCCGCAAGCCATTTCCATGCAGAACTGAAGCATCTTTTGATGAGTGATTATCAGGAAGCCGAGGGGGGAAATGTTGATAACCCCTTAAAGGCAGCCTTGGATACATTACGCGACACACGGGGTCTTGTCCGCAAAGTCGTTGATTTTGGCGGGCTTACACCGTCCTCCTTTCGAGATGCCTTCCTCCATCGTTACTCCCCTGTAAGCGCTTTGCTTTCCGCGGGGCCGCCTCGCTATAGAACCCGGCAAGTGCTGGCATTGATCGATGCAAATATCCTGCATGTCGTTGGGCCGAACATGACGATTTCCTGTGATAGCGCAGCGGGACGTTTTGCGCTGACCTCCCCCCAGGTTGAAGGCGCCGTGTGGCATGTGCAAACCCTGCTGGATGCAAGAGTACCCGCACAGGATCTGGCCAGGGATCTGTCACCGCTCACCCAGGCGCTGTGCCGCCGCGGCATATGGCAAGACTTTACGCTGAACGATGGCGAAACCCAGGTGGTGAGTGGTGGTGTTGCAGTCACCCCCGCACCTTTCCATCCCATCAATGCGCAAGGTGAGGCCGTCCGGCAACTCTATGTGATTGGCATACCCAGTGAACATACAAGGTGGTTTATGTCCGCCGGGAGCAGTCGTCCAGGCTACTGGACGGATTTTATTTGCGATGCAGATGCTATTGCAGAACACATTCTGACCGCACTGCCTGTCACCCAGAGAGCAAATCAGGAATAAGGCAATGAAGAAAATAGCATTACTGATGCTGGATTTTCTCAATGAGATTGTTCATCCCAACGGTGTATATGCACAGAAGGGATATTTCCAGCAAGCGAAGGAACATGATGTGGTGCCACATGCGGCCCGTGCCCTTGAAATCGCCCGGGCTAACCAGATCCCGGTCGTGCATGTTGTCGTTGGATTTTCTGAAAACTATATCGAATGTCCCGTGGGGTCTGAGGTGTTTGATATCGCACGACGAAATCATCTGCTGTGCTTCAATACGTGGTCAACCGACATCATCGCCGAGCTGGCGCCGCGTCCTGGCGAAAACATCGTTCGCAAACATCGGGTTGATCCATTCTATCAATCGAACCTTGAGTTAACGCTCCGATGTTTAGGGGTAGATACCTTGATCCTTGCCGGCATATCAACGGAGTTCGTTGTTCTGGCAACAGCGATGAGTGCCCATGATCGTGGTTTTAATGTCCTCGTGTTGAAGGATGCAGTATCCGCAATCAGTGAGAAAAAGCACCAGGCTGCTCTTGAAGTGATCAGCAGCATAGCAACGTTGATTACGACGGAAAAATTACCGGCGACAACGGAATCGGAAAAATTACAGGGGACAATAAAATGACGGATACAGTGACCACCCTGCGCGGTGTACGGCATCGCTGGAAGGTTTTGGGCATTGGGGTTGCTGCTAATGCATGTTTCTCCATGGTCGTGGGGGGGCTGCCCGCAACGGCGGTTTTTATGCGCACAGATTACCATATTACCAATGCTGAACTGGGGTTCGTGCTTGGGATGCTAGGCCTGGGGATTGCCATCAGCGAATTGCCCTGGGGGTTGATGACGGATCGATGGGGCGACCGGCCGGTTCTGCTTACCGGCTTGTTGAGCACCGGCGCCATGTTGTTGTTGATGGCCGCTTTTGCTGCCCCGCATAGCGGTTTTGTCCCTGCATATTGGCTGTTGATTGCCGGTGTGCTAGGCATTGGCTTACTGGGGAGTAGCGTTAATGGCTCCAGTGGCCGGGCAATTATGGCTTGGTTTCAAGAGGGGGAACGGGGTCTGGCAATGAGTATCCGTCAGACAGCAGTGCCGATGGGGTATGGCTTGGGCGCACTGTTGTTGCCTTGGCTGGCCGCCCGTTATGGCTTTGTCGTGTTATTTATTGTTTCTGCGATTCTATGCATTATTGCCGGCTACTATGCATGGCTCTGGTTGCACGAACCCGATATAGCCAGAGAAAAAAACATATGGCATCAGCGGCCGTTTCCATGACAGGTAAAGGACCGTTACACGATCCTGCTATCTGGAAGATAGTGCTGGCTATCGGTATTTTATGTGGGCCACAGTTTGCACTACTGACCTTTGGCTCTGTATTTCTGCATGATTTTGCTCATATTGACGTGAGCGTTGTTTCTGTCTGCCTGGCGACAATTCAGATTGGCGCTATGGTATCGCGTATCTGGAGTGGACGCTGGACGGATAAGAACAAAAACCGTAAAGCCTACCTTCGTGGTTGCACGCTTCTCAGCATACTGGCGTTCATTCTGTTGAGTGTGCTGGTTTGGTTGTGGCCAGCGTTGTCACCGACCCGGGAAACCGTTGTGCTGCTCGCGGGCCTGTTTATTTTTTCAGGAGTGGCGGTATCTGCCTGGCACGGTGTTGCATACACAGAACTTGCCTCTATGGCTGGTGCGAAGCGGGCGGGCACTGCCCTGGCCATGGGAAATACCAGTGTATTTGTTGTGATGTTTATCACTCCCGTTGCGATTCCCTGGCTACAAACTACCCTGAGCTGGAGCAGTGTTTGGTTAGCCTCGGCTCTGTGCGCTGTAATTGCCCTTATTTTCTTCCCTAAAGTGAAAACAACCGCACCGGAAGACAGGGTATGACAGTGCAACTGTTCTGGTGTTAAGTATCTCGTTGGCTGGAACGGGTATTACAAAAGCGCCTTGCTGGTGTAGCGTCGGCTGATGCGATGTTAATCAGGCATTAGCCAAACCTATACAGCAAGGCGTTTTATCATCAGGTGATTGAATGGGATAGAAAGATATTGAGAGCCCTAAAGGATGCGAATTAGCCACGTATCTATATTGAAATATAAGGATTGTCACCAGTTCGAAAAACGTAGTGGCCCCCAAACCTTTCTGGCTGGATTTTTTGCGGGTTATCCGCAGTAGGCGGTAGACTATATCCTGTTTTGAGGGAGGGCAGAATACGGCTTATCGACTGACCCAGTTTTCCACTCGTAGCCCAGGTACACGCTCAAATTCGCGTACATTGTTCGTTACCAGTATTAAACCTGCGAACCGCGCGTGACCGGCTAACATGGCATCATACGGGCCGATAGAGGTTCCTTGTTTTGCCAGTTCCGCACGAATTTGGCCGGTATGTACGGCAGCGTCAAAACCATAAGGTTGCACTTCCAAACGTGCAGAAAATCCTTCAATCACTGCCAGATTTTTTTCTGGGTTTACCGATTTCTCCGCGCCATATATCAGTTCCATCAGCGTGATAGCACTGATAGCAAACTGCCCGTAATGACGGTAGAAAGCGTCCCTGACTTCCTGCGGTTTGTTCTTGATGGTGTAAATACAGATATTGGTATCGAGCAGATATTTCAGCATCAGAAATCTTCCCTGATCTGATCATCGGGTTGCTCTCTGGTGATCATAAAGTCAGGTGTTACGCCATCCTCTTCGAACCAACTGTCCCAGCTTTCGCCTGCCGGAGTGATGATACGTGTGCGACCAATCGCGACGATATCAACCTGCTTCACATCATCGGGCAGTGCAACAGCTTTAGGGAGTCGTACCGCCTGGCTACGATTGCTTTTAAAGACTGTGGTTTTTTCCATGGTAGTCTCCTTGGAGAAATTTTGTGCTATCGATAGCATAGAATATTGATGGGATATGTCAATGGGATATACAAATGTGGCATGATTGGTTAATCACCTTGCCGCCAACATCCCCGGATAATGTTTGGCGATTATATTGTTCATCTGATCGATCAGGTCAGGACGCTTGAAGGTGAGATGCCCAGTACCTTATCTGAAGATAACGGACGCTAAAATACTCATCTTCGTATTCTTGCTGATGGGGATTATCGCGGATATGGTTCATCAGCCGGATGGTGATATCGCCTCGGTTGTCGGGAATCGGTTTGCCATCCAGCAGATACAGCATACGCGCTAGATCGGCCAGTTGATCGCGTCGCCAGCCCCAGTTCAGGGGCCTCTAATCGTCATTGAACAAGAAGATCGTCATTGAACAAGAAGAGCCCCCCAACATCGACTTGATTTCCGGTATGCTGGATTGACCTCGGTGGAGCTCAGCGACAGAAAATCCTAGTAGTATCAATGAATATTACGGGGTTTTGGTGAATTCGGTAGCGTTTGGGAGAACTTAAGATGGTACGCCCTACAGGGTTCGAACCTGTGACCTACGGCTTAGAAGGCCGTTGCTCTATCCAACTGAGCTAAGGGCGCATGCACAAATGTCGGTTGGAATACGACAGTGCGCTGGATTATACCGACCCTCCCCAGTGAGTCAACGAATTGAGACCGCTTTCACGTCAGTCGGGCAATCCCTGAGCAGTGGCGGTGGGGATGATTGCAATCGAAGGGAATACGTCCCGGCGAAAAAAGGGAGGCCCGTACTGTACGTGGTTAGTCCGGGCGTCCTGATGTTGTCAGATGCGGGTCTGGGTTTGAGCCATGTCGATATAAATTTCACGCAGCCGGCGGGTGATGGGCCCCGGCTTTCCATCGCCGATAATGCGGTCGTCGAGTTTCACCACCGGCAGCACGAAAGAGGTCGCCGACGTGATGAAGATTTCTCGCGCTTGATAGGCGTCTTCCGGTGTGAAAGGCCGT
The DNA here is from genome assembly GCF_000400505.1 of Musicola paradisiaca NCPPB 2511. Taxonomy (NCBI): domain Bacteria; kingdom Pseudomonadati; phylum Pseudomonadota; class Gammaproteobacteria; order Enterobacterales; family Pectobacteriaceae; genus Musicola; species Musicola paradisiaca. The sequence continues at coordinate 1,717,812 of NZ_CM001857.1, forward strand.
TCTTCTACAGAAATGTTGTCTTGTTGCGCCAGTGCAAGCAACGACTGACGGGTGATACCCGGCAGCAGGGCATGGCTCAGCGGGCGAGTGATAACCGTCTTATCGTCGGTGACGATATAACAGTTGCTTGATGTTCCTTCCGTGATAAACCCATTCTCCACCAGCAGTGCGTCATCGGCCTGTTGCGCATGCGCTAACTCTTTGGCCATGCAGGCGGCCAGCAGGCTAACGGTTTTAATATCGCGGCGTTGCCAGCGAATATCCGGGCTGGTGATGACCGTCAGGCCAATCTCAGCTTTTGGATGAGCAATAATCGGACGCGCCTGAGTAAAGAGCACCAACGTAGGTTTCACGTCGGTCGGTGGATAATGAAAATCGCGATCGCCGGCGTTGCCGCGGCTTAATTGCAGGTAAATAGAGCCTTCATGCAGCGCGTTTTTTTCTATCAGCGCCAGATGGATATTTTTCAGTGTATCGATTGTCACCGGCAATGTGAGTGAGAGTTCACGGCAGGAGCGTTGCAGGCGCGCCAGATGTGCATCCAGATCCACCAGTCCGCCGTTGATGACCGATGTCACCTCGTAAACGGCGTCGGCAAACAGAAAGCCGCGATCAAACACAGAGATAGTAGCCTGCGATTCGGGCAGGTACTGTCCATCCACATAAACCATGCGTTGCATGACAACACTCCTTAACTGAATATCGGGCAAAAACACCATGCCGGCGTCGAATTGATAGGGAAACGTTTAGGCATGAAGAAACCGGAAGCGGACGGACAGTTTGCCGAAACATACCGAAATAGTCTGGCTGGGCGGCTGCGCGTCGAGCAGCGCATAAAGATACTGGTTTCCATCGGAAGACGAAAGTGAGGTGTAACAGCTTGTCACAGGAAAGTGTCTCGACGGCGAAAAGAGAGGTATCGGCAATTGGAAATAATTACGGTTGGCATATCGACAGCACAACCGAACTCGGATAGGGTGAATTAAGGTTCGGATCCCGAACCTGGCGTCGCTCGGATGGTCCGGGCGCTCACGTTATTCTGAGGATGTTATGGCTGATTTTAACTCTCCACGTCGTTTTTCGCGTATCGATCGTCTTCCCCCTTACGTTTTTAATATCACCGCCGAACTGAAAATGGCTGCCCGCCGTCGTGGCGAAGATATTATCGATTTCAGCATGGGCAACCCCGATGGCCCGACGCCTCCGCACATTGTGGAAAAACTCTGTACGGTGGCGCAGCGGGAAGATACGCACGGTTATTCGACGTCCCGCGGTATTCCCCGTCTTCGTCGGGCGATTTCGCATTGGTATGCCGAGCGTTATCAGGTTGATATCGACCCGGAAAGCGAAGCGATTGTCACCATTGGTTCCAAAGAGGGGTTGGCGCATCTGATGCTGGCAACGTTGGATCATGGCGACACGGTTCTGGTGCCGAATCCCAGCTACCCTATTCACATTTATGGCGCGGTTATCGCCGGCGCGCAGGTGCGTTCTGTGCCGCTGGTTGAGGGGGTCGATTTCTTCAATGAGCTGGAGCGAGCCATCCGCGAGACGATTCCCAAGCCGAAAATGATGATTCTGGGATTCCCTTCCAACCCGACGGCGCAGTGCGTCGAACTGGATTTTTTTGAGCGGGTGGTGGCGCTGGCTAAACAGTATGGCGTTCTGGTGGTTCACGATCTGGCGTATGCGGATATCGTCTACGACGGCTGGAAAGCGCCTTCAATCATGCAGGTTCCTGGCGCCAAGGATATTGCAGTAGAGTTTTTCACGCTGTCCAAAAGTTACAACATGGCGGGATGGCGTATCGGTTTCATGGTTGGCAATCAAGAGCTGGTGAGCGCATTGGCCCGAATCAAAAGCTACCATGATTACGGTACGTTTACGCCATTGCAGGTGGCGGCGATTGCGGCATTGGAAGGCGATCAGCAGTGCGTGCGCGATATCGCCGAGCAGTACCGCCAGCGGCGTAATGTGCTGGTCAAGGGGTTGCATGAAGCCGGCTGGATGGTGGATGAGCCGAAAGCCTCCATGTACGTATGGGCGAAAATCCCTGAACAATATGCGCACCTGGGGTCGCTGGAATTTGCCAAACGGTTATTATCTGAGGCGAAGGTCTGTGTCTCTCCCGGGATCGGCTTTGGCGATTACGGCGATACGCATGTGCGTTTTGCTTTGATCGAGAATCAAGATCGGATCCGTCAGGCGGTCAGGGGCATCAAAGCGATGTTCCGGGCGGATGGGGTACTTCCCGGCGCGGCTAAAGCGGCACATAAACCAGAATAAGTACGATCAAGCGCGGATCATGTCATTGATGTCCGCTCCGGTTGCGCAGATGCTTAACCGACAAGTCATGAGTAACGTGTGAGCGCTTTGATATAACTATTTTTATGCATTGCAGGGTGAAGTTTTCTTACCGGAATTTCACCCTGTTGTTATTCACCCTATTGTTATTCATCCTGTTGTTATTCATCCTATTGTTGTAGGGTTGTCCGGTGTTGAGCGGGTGTATTAACTGCAGCACATTTTTCTGCTGACTTGATCACGCTGTCTCGTATCACGCCTTGTCGTGATAGACGGAGAGTGATTTGCTAATGCCCCTTAAGATGGAACTTCATTAATAAGACGAGTCGAGTCATGCGTTTATTCTCAATAAAAGCGGTGTTATTTGGCGTATGTTGTCTGGGTCTGGCTGGGTGTCAGGGGACGGCGTCCGAAAAAACGCCGTCAAAGCCATCGGCATCCCGGGCGGCTGCTGTGCCGGTTAACGAACAGATTAACCAATTGGCGTCGTTGGTCGCCGCCAGTAAATACCTGCGGATCCAGTGTGAACGCAGTGATTTGCCTGATGACGCGGCGATTTTGAAAACGGCGGTGAAAGTCGCGGGTCAGAAAGGATGGGATACCAGCCGCTATTCCACGTTGCCTCAGACCAGCGAAACGCTTTATCAAGGCCTATTGAAAGATGGTACGCCGAAAACCGCCCAGTGTTCCGCCTTTAACCGCTCAATGGCGCCCTTTATTGATGCGATGCGCAGCCGCTGATTGGCAAAAAACCGGCCGTCAGCATTGCACGGCCGGTATTATGACTACTGCGAATCGCCTTCGATCATATCCGAGTCTGGTTTCCCTCCGGGCCAGTCTTGCAAAGAGTCCAGAACGAACGGCTCGCCGTTGAAACTGAAAATCAACACATCCTGTTGAATCTGTTCAATAATTAATCCTTTATACGGCGTATCGCCTTCGTGATAAAGCGTGCCGTTGAGTGTTACGCTGCGTTTTGCCGGATCCGACGTGTAAACATGGGCGCTGAACGCGATAAAAGGCAATTCTCCAGGTTTGGCGGTTTGCCAGCCGATGACCGGTTTTTTATCCGGCGGCGGCACAGTTTCTGTTGCCACAGCCGGGGGGGTTGAAGGGGAGGCGGTTTGCTCTGCGGCGATATTGGGCTGTGCTTGCTCCTGAATCGGTGCCCGGACTGGCGACGCGGCAACGATAGCGGCTGCCGGCAGATTGGCTGTCGGGGGGCTGAATTCCGCCCAGCGCTGATGACCAAACCAGCCTAAAAAGAAAATCAGGCAGGCATAGACAACCAATAGAGAACCTGGAATTCGATAGCCTGAAGACGTTTCGCTCTGGGCTGGGGCTTTGACTTCCGATGTATTATTCACGTTGACCTCAAAACGTTGGCTCACCCAGTTTACCCGGAGGAGCGGCATCCATGACCTGAACCTGCTATTTTTCAGAAAACAGGGCCCTGCTGGCAGTCATTCATCTTATTTATGTGACCAGCCCGCCATTTCGGCAAGATTTCCCGTATCTGAAAATCAGGGCAAATAAAATTTTGAGCCTGGTCGCAAAAAAAATAGCGGGATATGTTTTAATGAAACGGTGTTTTAGTCTTGTGGTATCGCTGTTTCTGTTTGCGTGAATTGTACCCTTGATCGGGAATTCAGGGTGTTTCCACGGCGCATTAAGATGCGTGAATACGATGTCTGGATGCGCCGGAGGCAAAGGAGCTTGGGAGTCTTGCCATGCTGAATTATCCCGTGTAGCCATCGGGGAAAGCGACAAAAAGTCATTGGAATTGCTCATTTTTGATGCCGACGGTTTGTTTGTCGGGATAGCCGTCTATTAAATACGCATACAAACGTGACGGAGTCTATTTGAGTTCTGTTTTTTATCAAGATTATCTTTACGTGAATAAATATAACTCTTTCGGTCGGATAACGAGAACAGGATTGTTTAATAAGTGTTATAACCCGTTCGGGTTTTGTAATGTGTTTCGCATATCCTGAATATCAGATAATAGAGAGATAGCGCGATTGAGTGAATTGAATTAAATATAACCAGGAACCTGTTGAAGGTGAAAGATAGCTGCGGGATGCAGAATACATTGTAGTGAAACATGATGAAATGATTGATAAATCAAGCCATGTTTTATAAGGAAATAACCAGAAAAAATGATATCTGTCCAAAGGATTGCCACGGTTTTTTTGTTTTATGCTTGCGAAAGCGTTGATCAGATTGATTTTTTCTGGGGTAGGCATTGAAAGCCCGGTTTGCCGTCAACGGGGCGTTTTATTATCCTCAAATGCTGCTCCGGTGCCTTGCAGGATAAGTTCCAGTGCCTTGTTGGATAAATAACATCCATGGCTGATTAGGGAATGAATAATTTCATGATGAGAATGCTGATCGCAGATTCTGTTGCCATATCATGATTGGTGAAATATCAAATATGATTCGTCTGGCGACGCGATTGCGTAAAACGCATGTTGTTCTTTCCGGGGCTGAATGGCATGTTACTCTCCCTGGAAAGGAATTCTGTATTACCCCGGTTCGCATCCCGCAATGCGGATGGGCTAATCGGCGAACACATAGGGACAATGTTTGCAGATGAAAATCTCACAATTGCCACCGTTATCACCGCCTGTCGTCAGACGGGTTTTGTTGGGGTTAGTGCTGTTGCTTATTTGTCAGCAACTGGCAATGCTGTTCTGGCGCGCCGGATTCCCGGACAACGCGCCAGCTCCCAACTCACAGGTCATGCCGGCGCAGGCGCGGCAACAGCCCGTCCGGCTGAGCGATTTCACGTTGTTCGGCATTTCTGCGGAAAAAACGCAGCCTGGCGCGCTGGATACTGCGCAAATGACCAATCTGCCGCTTTCTTCTCTCAAACTCATGCTGACGGGCGTCATGGTCAGCACGAACGAATCATCCCGCTCGATAGCGATTATCAGCAAGGACAATCAACAGTTTAGCCGGGGAATCAACGAGGATGTCCCAGGCTATAACGCCCGCATTGTTTCTATTCGTCCGGATAGGGTCATTCTGCAATATCAAGGGCGTTATGAAGCACTTGAACTGTATGTGTCGGACGGCGGCGACAGCGATGCGTCGATCCCCATGTCGCAGGTCAAAGAGCAACTGCAGCAACGAGCCTCCACCAATATGAGCGATTTCGTTTCCTTCTCGCCGATCATGAATGGCGACCGGTTGCAAGGGTATCGCTTGAATCCGGGGCCGCAGAGTGATGCCTTCTACCGCGTGGGGTTGCAGGATAACGATCTCGCCGTGGGGATGAATGGGTTGGATTTACGCGATCAGGATCAGGCCAAGAAAGCCATGGAGCGGATGGCTGACGTACATAATTTTACCCTGACCGTGGAGCGAGACGGCCAACGGCAGGATATCTATCTGGAACTTGGGGGAGACGAGTAACGTGCTGGGCAAAGGGATAATGAAACGTTGGGGTTGGCTGGGATTAACCGCTCTCCTGATAAGTTCGACATACAGTTGGTCGGCTGAGTTTTCAGCCAGTTTCAAGGGCACTGACATCCAGGAGTTCATCAATACCGTCAGTAAGAATCTGAATAAAACCGTGATTATCGATCCGACCGTGCGCGGAACCATCACCGTGCGCAGCTACGATATGATGAACGAGGAACAATATTACCAGTTTTTCCTTAGCGTGCTGGATGTCTACGGGTTTTCCGTGGTGCCGATGGATAACGGCGTGCTGAAAGTCATCCGTTCCAAAGACGCCAAATCCTCCTCCATTCCCGTCGCCAACGATGAACAACCGGGGGTCGGCGATGAGCTGGTAACAAGGGTTGTGCCGTTGAATAACGTGGCGGCCCGCGATCTCGCGCCGTTGCTGCGCCAACTCAACGATAATGCCGGCGCCGGTAGCGTGGTGCATTATGAACCCTCCAATGTCCTGTTGATGACCGGCCGTGCCGCGGTGGTGAAGCGTTTGATGGAAATCGTCAGCACGGTGGATAAAACCGGCGATCGCAACGTCGTTACTATCCCGCTGACGTATGCCTCTGCGGACGACGTTGCCAAACTGGTCAACGATCTGAACAAAACGGATGAAAAAAATGCATTGCCCAGCACCATGGTGGCCAACGTGGTGGCCGACAGCCGTACCAACTCGGTAGTGGTCAGTGGTGAAGATAATGCGCGTCAGCGCGTAGTGGAAATGATCCATCAGCTCGACCGCAAGCAGGTGGTGCAGGGCGGTACCAAGGTGATTTACCTCAAATATGCCAAAGCGCTGGATCTGATCGAAGTGCTGGCGGGTAACGGAACCAGTGGCAACCGTAATTCATCGTCAACCAACAATCGTTCCTCGTCGACCCGATCGGGCAGCAGCTCCAGCAATAGCAGTTCCAGTAGCTCCAGCAGTTCCAGCAATTCGTCATCTTCTTCCAACGCCGGTAATGGGGCGTACTCCTCGTCCGGTTCCGGCATGGGGTTTGGTTCCACGTTCGGTTCCAGCAGCAGTTCCGGCGGTCGCACCATTATTATTCAGGGCAAAGAAGTGATCATGCGGGCGCATGATCAGACCAACTCTCTGATTATCACTGCACCACCCGATATCATGCGTGACCTGGAACAGGTCATTAACCAACTGGATATTCGCCGTCCTCAGGTGTTGGTTGAGGCGATTATCGCCGAAGTCCAGGATGCAGATGGCCTCAATCTGGGGATTCAGTGGGCTAACAAACGCGCGGGGATGACGCAATACACCAACACGGGAATGCCGATTTCCACCGCGATTGTTGGGGTCGACCAATACCGGGATGACGGTACGCTGACCAGTAATTTCTCCAGTGCGCTCGGTAGTTTCAACGGCATTGCCGCTGGTTTCTATCACGGTAATTGGTCGATGTTGCTGACGGCGTTGTCCAGCAATAGCAAAAACGATGTACTGGCGACCCCGAGCATTGTGACGATAGACAATATGGAAGCCACCTTCAATGTGGGTCAGGAGGTTCCAGTATTGACCGGATCCCAGACGACCTCGGCGGATAACATCTACAGTACGGTGGAACGTAAGACCGTCGGCATCAAGCTGAAAGTAAAACCACAGATCAATGAAGGTGATTCCGTATTGCTGCAAATAGAGCAAGAGGTTTCCAGCGTGGCGGATTCTTCCAGCAGTACCAGCAGCGATCTTGGCGCTACGTTTAATACCCGTACCGTCAATAATGCGGTTATGGTGACGAATGGTGAAACCGTGGTCGTCGGTGGATTGCTGAACAAATCTACGGTCGAAACGGACAGCAAGGTGCCTTTACTGGGTGACATTCCGGTGTTGGGCAATCTGTTCCGTTCGAAGAGCCTCACCGTATCCAAACGCAACCTGATGCTGTTCCTGCGTCCAACGATCATCCGCGACCGTCAGCAATATCAGGCTACATCGATCAACCAGTACAAAGCGTTCGACAGCGAACAGGATCTGCAGCGCAGCAACAAGGTTTTGGATAGCAATACGTTGCGTCTGCCATCTGGAGGCAATACCTATACCTTCCGTCAGGTGCAGTCGGCGATTGGCTCGTTCTACTCGGAGGGGCGATGAGCGAACAGCCCATCACCATGCCAGAACTGCGGCCGATATTGCCGTTTGCTTTCGCCCGTGCCCAGCAGGTTCTGCTGTTGCAGGAGGACGGCAGCGACACGGCTGAGGCGATCTGCGCACCACAAGCGTCCGCCGCCGCGTTGCTGGAAGCGCGCAGAGTTGCCGGTCGGCCCTTGACGATTAGCCGTGTCAGCCCGGAAGAGTTCGAGCGGCAACTGGTTATGCGTTATCAGCGGGATTCAGAAGAGGCCCGCCGTCTGATGGAAGACATCGGTAACGACATTGATTTCTATACGCTGGCAGAAGAATTGCCCGACAGCGACGACCTACTGGACGCCGAAGACGATGCGCCGATTATCCGCTTGATCAACGCCATGCTGACGGAGGCCATCAAACACAAAGCTTCGGATATCCATATCGAAACCTTTGAACGTCATTTGCTGATCCGCTTTCGGATTGATGGCGTCCTCCGCGAGATATTGCGCCCGCAGCGGCAATTGGCGTCGCTGCTGGTTTCGCGCATCAAAGTGATGGCGAAATTGGACATTGCGGAAAAGCGTATTCCCCAGGATGGCCGCATGGCGCTGCGGATCGGCGGCCGAGCCATTGACGTGCGCGTTTCTACCTTGCCTTCCAACTACGGCGAACGTGTCGTGTTACGTCTGTTGGATAAAAATAGCGTTCGGCTTGACCTGGAGTTGTTGGGGATGGTGGAGCGCAACCGCCAGTTGCTCGACACGCTGATACATCGTCCGCACGGCATTATTCTGGTCACTGGGCCGACCGGCTCGGGGAAGAGTACCACGCTGTATGCGGCGTTGAGCCGTCTGGATTCGGCTGAACGCAATATCATGACGGTGGAGGATCCCATCGAATATGAACTGGACGGCATCGGTCAAACCCAGGTCAACCCGAAAGTAGATATGACGTTTGCGCGTGGGCTGCGCGCTATTCTGCGCCAGGATCCGGACGTCGTACTGGTGGGGGAGATCCGCGACGGCGAGACCGCACAAATCGCGGTGCAGGCATCATTGACCGGGCATCTGGTGTTGTCCACGTTGCATACTAATAGTGCGCTGGGGGCGCTTTCCCGGTTGCAGGACATGGGTATCGAGCCGTTTTTGTTGTCCACCTCATTGCTGGGGGTCTTGGCCCAGCGGTTGGTGCGCACGCTGTGCCCCGAATGTCGAGAGCCTTATACCATTACGGATGAGCAACAACAGCAAACGGGGTTGCCCGCCGACACTCAGCTTTATCGGCCCGGTGGGTGCGATAAATGCGGCCATAGCGGCTATCGCGGTCGAACCGGTATCCATGAATTGTTACTGATTGACGACTCTGTGCGCGCCGCAATTCACCGCGGCGACGGCGAACTGGCTATCGCCGAAATGCTTGGCGGCAACAGGGCGACCATTCGTCAGGATGGGTTGGATAAGGTACTGGCCGGGATCACCACCTGGGAAGAGGTGGTCAGGGTAACTAAAGAGGAATGACATGGCGCTGTTCCAGTATCAGGCATTGAATGCACAAGGGAAAAAGTGCCAGGGCATGCAGGAGGCGGATTCCGCGCGCCTTGCCCGTCAATTGCTGAGGGAAAAAGGGCTGATGCCGGTCAACGTCGAGGAACAGCGCGGCGAAGCGGCGCTGCGTGGCAACGGGTCATTCTCGTTACGTCGGGCTCACCGAATCAGCGCCAGCGATTTGGCATTGTTGACTCGGCAGTTGGCGACGCTGGTTGCAGCGGCGCTGCCGCTGGAAGAGGCGCTGGATGCCGTGGCCAGACAGAGTGAAAAACCCAGGCTGCGGGCGCTGATGGCGGCGGTGCGGGCTAAGGTGGTGGAAGGTCACTCGCTGGCGGAGGCGATGGGAAATTTCCCCAACAGCTTCGAACGCCTGTATTGCGCGATGGTAGCGGCCGGCGAAGCGTCGGGCCATCTGGATGCTGTGCTGAATCGTCTGGCGGACTATACCGAACAACGCCAGCAGATGCGCAGCCGCATTCAACAGGCCATGATTTATCCCTGTGTCCTGACGCTGGTGGCGGTGGCCGTCGTCAGTATTCTGCTCTCCGCCGTGGTGCCGAAAGTCGTCGAGCAGTTCATCCATATGAAGCAAGCATTGCCGTTATCGACCCGTCTGCTGATGAGCGTCAGCGATGCGGTGCGGACGTTTGGTCCCTGGGCGCTGCTGGCGTTGGTTTTGACTATCATGGGCGCGCGCGTGCTGTTAAGGGAAGAAAAGCGCCGGATTGTGTTTCATCGCCGTCTGTTATTTCTCCCGGTGGTCGGCCGCATCGCACGCGGGCTGAATACCGCCCGTTATGCCCGAACCCTCAGTATTCTTAATTCCAGCGCCGTCCCTCTGCTGCAAGCCATGCGCATCAGCGGCGACGTGCTGACCAACGACTATGCCCGTTTCCGTTTGGGGCAGGCGACCGACGCCGTGCGGGAAGGGGTTAGCCTCAATAAAGCGCTGGAGCAGACCGCGCTGTTTCCCCCGATGATGCGGCACATGATTGCCAGCGGCGAACGCAGCGGCGAGCTTGACGACATGCTATCCCGCGCCGCGGATAACCAGGATCGCGAGTTCAGTGCCCAGATGACATTGGCGCTCGGGCTGTTTGAGCCGCTGCTGGTGGTGAGCATGGCGGGCATCGTGCTGTTTATCGTACTGGCCATTCTTCAGCCGATTTTGCAACTGAATACCCTGATGAGCATGTAGCAAAGATTCACACATTGATGAGGTAGGAAAAAAGATGGAACAGCGTCAGCGAGGTTTTACCCTGTTGGAGATCATGGTAGTCATCGTCATCCTTGGCGTGCTGGCGAGCCTGGTTGTCCCCAACCTGATGGGAAACAAGGAAAAAGCCGACAGGCAAAAGGCCATCAGCGATATTGTGGCGCTGGAAAGCGCGCTGGACATGTACAAGCTGGATAACAGCCGTTACCCCACCACGGAACAGGGCTTAGGCGCGTTGGTGAAGAAACCGACCACGCCGCCGGAGCCGCGTAACTATCCTCAGGATGGTTATATTCGCCGTTTGCCGCAGGATCCGTGGGGCGCTGATTACCAACTGGTGAGCCCTGGTCGTCACGGCAAGGTGGATGTTTTCTCTTATGGCCCAGACGGTATGCCGGATACTGACGACGATATCGGTAACTGGAATGTCGGTAATGCCGGCCAGAACGGCGGTAGCGGGAGCAAATAGTGCGGCAACGGGGATTCACGCTGCTGGAAATCATGCTGGTGGTGTTGCTGGCCGGCGTGGCCGCCACGTTGATCATGATGGCGATCCCGACGCCGAAACGGCAGGACAGCGGCTGGCAGATCGCCCGTTTTCAGGCGCAACTGCAGTATGCGGTGGAGGAGAGTCAGATGAATGACCAAATTTTGGGCATTTATGTCCAACCTCACCGCTGGCAATACGCGCTGCTACAACGTCAGGTGGTTGAGAACTCGCCGGAAGACCGGCAGCAGTTACGTTACCAGTGGCAACCCTGGCTGCCTTATCGACTGTCTCAGCCCAACGAACTGCCCGCCAGCTTTGAGATGGAGCTGACGGTACAGGCCGGTGCGGCGGGTGATGGCGCGGGTTTTTCGCCGGGGAACGGCGACCCCAACATTCTGATTTTGCCCGGCGGTGAGGTGACGCCGTTCCGCTTGACGTTGCGTAACGGTAGCAGCACCGCCTGGCTACAGGTGGATACCAACGGTTTTCTAACAATGTCGCCGGACGCGAGGCAGTGATTGAGCATGAAGCAACGGGGGATGACGCTGCTGGAAGTGATGGTCGCGCTGGTGATTTTCGCGCTGGCTGGGCTGACGGTGCTGAGAACCACGGCGCAGCAGTCGTCCATGCTGAGCCGTCTGGAAGAGAAAACCTTTGCCGTCTGGATAGCGGAAAACCAGTTGGCGGTGCTGCGGTTGGAAAAGCGTCAGCCGGAAACCTTCTGGCTCGAGGGCGAAACCCGGTTTGCCGGGACGATATGGTACTGGCGGATGCTGGGAGCGGATGCGGGTGTCGACAAGGTGCGATCGGTTGATGTCGAGGTGAGGCATGAAAAGGATAACGGCGCGGCGGATGCCGTGTTGCGCAGCTATGTGATTCGGCAGGATCCGCCGAGGGAACCCCAACCGTGATACGTACCCAGGAACAAGGCTTTACTCTGCTGGAAATGATGCTGGCGCTGGCGGTGTTTGCCGCGCTGAGCGTGGCGGCCTCGCAGGTGCTGAATGGCGTCATCAAGAATGACGAAGCGTCGGCGCGCAAAGAGGCGCGTCTGGCGGAGTTGCAGCGGGCGTTTTCGTTGATCGAACGCGACTTCTCGCAGATTGTGCCTCGTCGTAGCCAGGGGTATGCGTTGGGGTTTTTCGCTGAGCGTTATCAACTGGGGAGTAATGACTGGGCGGTGAGTTTTGTCCGTTCCGGTTGGTTGAATCCGCTGGGGATTTTGCCCCGCTCCGAACTGCAGCGGGTAGGATATCGGGTGCGGGACGGCCAGCTGGAGCGGTTGTTCTATGATTCGCCGGAACCGGCTACGTCGCAGGAGGCCGCTATACGGCCGCTATTGACCCAGGTCGATGGTTTTACCTTGCACTTTTTCGGCCGCTCGGGGTGGCAGGATCGTTGGGGTGACGCGAAGGAGCTGCCGGATGGCATCGCGGTAGTCGTCACCTTGAGAGATTACGGCGAGATTACCCGGGTGTTTTTGCTGACGCACCGGTTTGACGAAAAACGTGACCGACTGAGTGATAAAAAGGGCAACGGACAGGAGAAGGAGAGCGGCGAGCAGAGCGACGACAGCACGGAAAAGAACACGTCGCCAGAGAGTAATGAGGGTAGCTCATGAACCGTCGTCAGCGGGGGATGGCGTTACTGATCGTGATGTTGATGCTGGCGCTGATGGTTACTGTGGCCGCATCCATTGCTGAACGCAGCGGCAGGGCATGGCAGCGGACGGATCACTTGCTGAGCCGTACCCAGGCTAAATGGTATGCCCTGGGCGCGGAGGCATTGATTGCCGGCGTATTGGAGCGCGACGGCGCAGAATCGCCGGAGCATACGTTCATTGGGCAATCCTGGTCGCAAGTCGATCATCAGGTGATGGAGGATGGCTCGGAAATCCGGGGGCAAGTGGAAGATGGGCAGGCGTGTTTGAACCTGAACGCGCTGAATCCGATAAAGAAAAAGCCGGCCTCCGGCACCACCACCAGCAGCACCGAAACCAGTTCGGAAAGCAATGCGGCTCAGAGCAGCAACGGCGGAACGGAGCAGACGCCTTACGCTGCACAGGTGTTGCGGCAGTTGATCATCATGTTAGGCGAGGATCCGGCGCGAGCTGATCGGGTGACTGACTCGGTTCGTGATTGGCTCGATGAGGATAACGAGCCGCGGGAGCAGGGTGCGGAGGCCGACAGTTATCCGACCTTCCTGCCAGGGAACCAGCCAATGACCGACGTAACGGAACTCAGAGCGGTAATGGGGATGGATGCGTCGCTGTACCGCCGACTGTTGCCCTATGTGTGTGTACTGCCGGTGGATAAGCTGGTTATCAATGTCAACAGCCTGACGCCTGATCGTGCGTTGCTGCTTTCCGCGATGTTTATGGGGCAGCTCAGTCCGGATAGCGCGGAAAAGATCCTACAACAAAGGCCGCGGCAGGGGTGGGATAAAATCAATGATTTCATGAGTATGTCGCAGATGCCGGAAGAGGGTAAATCCGGGGCGAATAAATCACTGGCGCTCAAAAGCGAATGGTTTTTCGCCGACATTCAGGTACGGGTTGATGATAGCGAGTTCTATCAGCGCAGCCTGTTTCATCGGGGCAAACAGATCAACGTAATACAACGGCAGTACGGGGGATATAGGACGGTGAACCCATGAACAGAACCGAAAACATCGGCGGAAAGTACCGGCTGATTGCCCGTTTTTCCGGGAGCGAAACCGATGAAGCGGAGTGGCAGTTCTGGTCTGTCGGCCGTCAGCACTGCGTGGTTCAGGGCAGCGGCACGGTGGAGCAGCTTCAGTCTGTGTTGGCGGACTATCCCACGCAATCGGTGCGGGTTTTAGTGCCTGCAACCGACATCACCTTCCACGTACTGGCGCTGCCGCGTCATTCCAGGCGCCAGTTGCTGCAGGCAATCCCCTTTATGCTGGAAGAACAGTTAGCTGCCGATATCGAGCAGTTGCATTTCGCGGTTGTGGAATGGCAAGGCGATAAGGCGACAGTGGCGGTAATGCGGCGTACCTGCCTGGCGCGCTGGCTAAAGCAGACGGAGGCGCTGGGCGTGCCGATTGAGGCCGTGGTGCCCGATGTAATGGTGCTGCCTCGCCAGGAGAGTGCTTGGAGCGCGCTCAATCATCATGATGTGTGGCTGTTCCGGCTGGATAGCGGGATGGGGATGGCGGCGGAGCAAAGCTGGTATCAGGCGCTGCTGGAGACATTTCAGCCGATGCCGGCGGTGCGTTGCTACAGCCCGGTGCCGGCCGTCGCGTTAACCTGGCAACCGATGCCGGAGACGGATCTGCTGACGCTGGCCGCCGGCGCCGTTCTGCCTGCCGGCATGGATTTACGTCAGGGCGACTATGCGCCGGTCAAACCCTGGAGGCAGGCGCTGGCGCCCTGGCGTAGCGTCCTGATCGCGCTGGCGGCCTATGTACTGTTATTGCTGGGCGAGTCAGTGTGGATGCACGTCCAACTGTACCGTCAGGCACAGTATTGGCGCCAGGAAAGCGTGCGCGTCTATCGCCAGCTTTTTCCCGATGAGAAGCAGGTGATCAACCCACGCGCCCAGATGCAGCGACATTTGCAGGATGCGCAATCCGGCAACAGCGGCTTTGCACTGACGGAGCAGATGAATCGGTTGCAGCAACTGGTGGCGCAAAATGAAGGAATCGCCTTGCAGTCGCTGTCCTATGATCGCGGACGGGACGAAATGCGGCTCAGCGTGCGTGCGACATCTTTTGCCCAGATGGAACAGTTTCGTCAACAGGCGCAAGCGTATTTCCAAATCCCGCCGGGTGAGATGAAGCAGGAAAAAGACCACGTCGAAGGTCAACTGATCTTAAGGAGCCCGCAATGAATGAGTTACGGCGCCGTTGGCAACTCATGAGCGTCCGCGAACGCGGAATGATGGGATTATGCGGCGCGTTTATGGCGTTGTGTCTGTTCTATTACCTGTGCTGGGCGCCCTGGCGGGATCTGGCGCGGCAGTGGCAGACCGCCATCGACCGGGAACGGCAAACGGTGCGTTGGATGCAACAGCAGGCACCTAAGCTGCCGCCGCCCGGAGGTATCCGCCGCCAGATAGTGGGGCGCGACGCCAGTCTGACGGTATTAATCCCGCAGAGTGCCACCCAGTTCGGCATTACGGTGCTGAGGATGCAGCCGCAGGATAATCAGATTTCGGTGACGCTGGCGCGCAGCAACTTCAATGCGTTGCTGCACTGGCTGGCGGAGCTGGAGCAGAAGAACGGCATTATCACGCAAGGGCTGGATGTGGCGGCGGTGCCGAATGCGCCCGGTCAGGTGGAAGTGACTCGGTTGTCGCTGGAGCGACGTCCCTGATGCGTTCAACGGCGCTTTTTTCGCCGATGGATATCGTCGGCGCTCGGTATCGTGATCATTCCCAGGGGAAATGGTGATGGATGTCAGTCAGTATGCGGTCGCGTTTCCCTTCGGATGGCGGGCGGCGTTGTTGGTGTTGGGGCTGATTGTCGGCAGCTTTCTCAATGTAGTGATCTACCGTTTGCCCATTATGTTGGATCGCCGTTGGCAGCGAGAGGCGCGCTTTCATCTCGGCCTGCCGATGGGCAAGCCGGAGGCCCGGTACGATCTAGGCTGGCCGCCGTCCTCCTGCCCGCACTGTCACCGCCGACTGCGGCTGCGCGACAATGTCCCGGTGTTGAGCTGGCTGCTGTTGCGGGGACGGGCTCATTGTTGCGGCAATGCCATCGACTGGCGTTATCCGCTGGTAGAGGCGGCGACTGGCTTGCTGTTCCTGCTGGCGGGCATGGTGTGGCCGCCGGGGCTGGCCCTGTTCGGCGCGCTGTTACTGTTGTGCATGCTGACGGTTGCGGCGCTAATCGATGCGCGCACCCAGCTTTTGCCGGATGTCGTCACGCTACCGTTGCTTTGGTGCGGGTTGCTGTTCAATCTGGTGGATACGTTTGTTCCATTGGACGAGGCGGTCATCGGCGCAGTGGCGGGGTATTTGTCGTTGTGGTTAGTGTATTGGGGGTTCCGGTTGTTAAGCGGCCGCGAGGCGCTGGGGTATGGCGATTTCAAATTGCTGGCGGCGCTGGGAGCTTGGTTAGGGTGGCAGTCGTTGCCGAATCTGGTGTTGATTGCCTCGCTGACCGGGTTGCTGTTGACGTTGTGCTGGCGCAGCATACGGCGCGTCAACCTGCAACAACCGCTGGCGTTTGGCCCCTGGCTGGCGGTAGGCGGCGGCGTTGTTCTGTTTATCCATGCGCTGGCCGGGTTCGGGTACTGATGTGGATCTGCCCGGCAGGGGGCTTTAACCCTGAACCGGTGGAGAATAGGCAGAACGATACCCTGCGGCGCGGTGCTTTTGCATGCCGGGACGGGGCTCAACTATCGGCTGAGTTGGCCACGATGGCCGTATCTGTGTGGCGTCGGCGGCGCTGACCAAAATGAAAACAGGCTGCCGGATGAACCGTCAGCCTGTTGTGTGTTCGTTTTTTGTGTATATCGATGATGATGATTGCCGGAATTGTGTCGATGCTTCAGCGCCGCCTGGAATAGCCGTCAGGGCTTATTCCACCATCATAAAAAACGTGCCTACCCACAAAAACAGAATGAATGAAACACCCATAAATAAGTACTTCACTGTTCTCTCTCCCGTTATTGTCACGCCTGCAATGATTCCGATTGTGCGTTTCACTGTTCAGGATCATTCTGCAACGTTGCAGATTGTCCCACTGTCATTGCCGGGAGCATGGCGGCCAATGACGGAATCGGCGCTAAATCTACGCCTGGTCACGGGGTAATTCAATAGGCGTTCCTCGAAATCGACGGCGCTCGGCGTAAAACAGTAGCGGCTAAGGTTTCGTGCCGGTTTGAGTCTATTTCCTGACTGATATCGGCTGTTTCGTCATCAGAAATCACTGTCAAACCCGTTTCCGGCAGGAGTGGCTGCGTATTGCCGGGATGGCGGCAGATGACAGCGTGATGCCGGCGGCGATGGGGAGCCAATAGCGCGTTTGAGATGCCGTTGCGGCGGCGGTTTCCGTTGGTTGCCACTACCTTTTTACCCGCAGAGTTTGCCTGAAATCATGGTTGTGTCAGTAATGCCTGGATCAATATCAGCCGCTATGCTATCGCTATTTCTTTTTTATATAACGATAACCGGGGAATATAATGAATCGATACGGATCAGTGCTATTGGCATCGGTACTGTTAGTGTTTTCTTGGCAAACACTGGCGACGCGGCAGGTAACGGATCAATTGGGGCGACAGGTGACGTTGCCGGATCAGGTGAATCGCGTGGTGGTGCTGCAACATCAGACACTCAATTTGCTGGTGCAACTGGACGCGCAGGATACGGTGGTAGGGGTGCTCTCCAGTTGGAAAAAACAGTTGGGTGCCGATTATGTACGGCTGGCGCCGCGTCTGGCGTCGCTGCCGATGCCGGGCGATCTGACCCAGGTCAATATCGAAAGCGTACTGGCGTTGTCGCCGCAGGCGATTTTTATTGCCAACTATGCACCACCGGAAATGTTGGCGCAGCTTGAGCGCACTGGGATCCCGGTGATTGCCGTTTCACTGCGACAGGACAAACCTGGCGAAGCCGGCAAGCTCAATCCGACGATGGATGATGAAGAAACGGCATACAACGAGGGGCTGAAAGCGGGCATTCGGCTGATTGGCGAAGTGGTCAATCACCAGGCGCAGGCGGAAGCGCTGATCGACTACACATTTAAACAGCGGGCATTGGTCTCCGCTCGTCTGCAGGATATTCCGATGGAGAAGCGAGTCCGCGTGTACATGGCGAACCCGGACTTGACCACCTACGGTTCCGGTAAATACACCGGGCTGATGATGGCGCACGCGGGCGCGCTGAACGTGGCTGCCGCGACCATCCAGGGTTTCAAACAGGTCTCCATCGAGAACGTACTGCAGTGGAATCCGCAGGTGATTTTCGTTCAGGATCGCTACCCCGACGTGGTGGGCAAAATCCTGCAGGATTCAGCCTGGCAAGCCATCGACGCCGTGAAACAGCAGCGGGTCTATCTGATGCCGGAATACGCTAAGGCTTGGGGATATCCGATGCCGGAAGCACTGGCCATCGGGGAGTTGTGGATGGCCAAACAGCTCTACCCCGAGCGTTTTAAGGACATCGACATGCAGCAGGCCGCCAACGACTACTACCAGCGTTTTTATCGCACGACATACCAACGGACGACGGATAAACCGGCCAAATGACGCCGGCACGTTATCGACTACTGCTGGCGGTATTGTCGGCCGCGATGCTGCTGATTGCCGTATTCTCGCTGGGCGTTGGGCAATACCGATTGCCTGTGGTGCGTATTGTACAGATTCTGGCGTCGCCGTTTGGCGGCGCGGGACAAGCGATCCCGGCGATTGAACAACAGGTGGTGTGGGACGTTCGTCTGCCGCGGGTGTTGCTGGCACTGTTGGTCGGTTCCGGCCTGGCGCTGTGCGGCGCCACGTTGCAGGGCGTGTTCCGTAATCCGCTGGTGGATCCGCATATTATCGGCGTCTCCTCCGGCGCGGCATTCGGCGGCACGCTCGCCATTCTGTTGGGGTGGCCGTCGGTCATGCTGCTGCTGTGCGCATTTGCATCCGGGATGGCGGCATTGTTACTGGTGTTTCTGATCGCCTCGTTGCTAGGGCGGCAGCACATTCTGGTGCTGATTCTGGCGGGGGTGATCCTGAGCGGTTTCTTTGGCGCGTTAGTCAGCCTGATGCAGTATCTGGCTGATACGGAAGAAAAACTGCCCAGCATTGTTTTTTGGCTATTGGGGAGTTTCGCGACCGCGCACTGGCACAGCGTATTCACGCTGGCAATTCCGTTGGTACTGGCAGGCGGTTTATTGCTGCGCCTGCGTTGGCGTATCAACGTATTGTCGATGGGAGAACAGGATGCCGTGACGCTGGGGATGCGGGGAATGCGTCTGCGTTGGTTGATTCTGACACTGTGCGCGGCGATCGTCGCGGCGCAGGTGGCGGTCAGCGGCAGTATCGGCTGGATTGGTCTGGTGGTGCCGCATATTGCGCGCCTCTGGGTGGGGCCGGATCACCGTCGGCTGTTACCGACGGCCATGTGTCTCGGCGGCGGATTCATGGTGTTGGTGGATGATCTGGCGCGCAGTATCACCACTGCGGAAGTGCCGTTGGGTATTCTGACCGCGTTGCTGGGTGCGCCCGCCGTGGTCATGGTGTTGTGCCGCTATCGGCAGGAGGTAAAAGGGTGAGCGATATCCTCTTGTGCGCCGACCAACTGGCGTGCGGTCATGCACCGGGGCAGGCGTTGTTCGAGCCGGTCAGCCTTAGCCTGCGCCGTGGCGAGATTACGGCGGTGTTGGGGGGCAATGGCCGGGGGAAAACCACGCTGATGCAGACATTGCTGGGGGTTTTACCGCCGTTGTCCGGTCGTGTTGAGCGCCACGGGCTCATCGGCTTTGTGCCCCAGCGTTTTACGCCGCCGTTTCCCTACAGCGTACTGGATATTGTGCTGATGGGGCGGGCGCGGCAGGTCGGTTTGTTCTCCATGCCGTCCGCGCATGACATCGCGCAGGCCCGCGCCGCGCTGACGTCGTTGGGGATGGATGCGTTGGCGGATCGTCCGTTCGATCGGTTATCGGGTGGGCAGCAGCAGTTGGTGCTGATTGCCCGCGCGCTGGCGACCGAGTGCCAGGTACTATTGCTGGACGAGCCGACAGCCGCGCTGGATCTGGCGCATCAGTCGGCGGTACTGGTTTTGTTGCAACGGCTGGCTCGGGAGCAGAAGATCAGCGTCATGTTTTCCACTCACGATCCGGCGCACGGGGTCATGATTGCCCAGCGTGCGCTGCTGTTGATGAATGACGGCGGCTACCTGTACGGGCCTAATGCCACCACGTTGACCGAAACCCATTTAAGCCGGCTTTATGGCGTGCCTATCCGTTCTTGTTCGCTGGAATGGGCGGGACAGCGCTATAGCACGCTGGTGCCTCTTTTCAGTGATATCACGCCATGATTTATCGTCCTTTACGTGTTTTCGCCGCCGGCAGCCTGCGGCTGGCGTTCCACGATCTGTTTGATGCTTTTTCCAGCCGTTACGCCATTGATATCGAACCTGAATTTGGACCGGCCGGATTACTGGCCCAACAATTGATGGATGGCGCATCGGCCGATGTGTTCGCGTCCGCTAACCGGGAACACCCTCTGCACCTGGCGGCATGCGGCAAAGCGGCACAGCCGATGGCGTTCGCCACTAATCGGCTGTGCATTACGATGCGTGACGATCCGGAACTGGTGCGACAGCACTGGCTATCGGCGCTTGGCGATCCCCGCTATGTGTTATCCACGTCGACGCCGGGCAGCGATCCCGGCGGTGATTATGCCCAGGCGCTGTTTGCGCGTATCGAACAGTTGCACCCCGGCCAAGGCGAGGCGCTGCGCCAGCGTGCGCAAGCGCTGGTGGGCGCGACGCGCGCAGCGCCGGCGCCGTCCGGCGTACCTGCGGGCGCCGCGCTGATTCTGAACGGGCAGAGCGATATGCATATCGGTTACGCCAGCTATATTCCCCAAATGCGGCGCATGGGCGGCGTGCATATCGTCGAGCTGGACGACCCTTACCAGATTACGGCCTGCTATATGTTGACGACGCTGTTGCCGGTGTATCCGCCTGCCGTCCATCTGGCCCGTTTTATCTGTTCTGACGCGGGGCAGGCGGTGTTGGCGCGGCATGGTTTCGGCCCGGTGCTGGCCCTGTAGCCGCGCCTTGGGCCCCCGCTGAACCCTGTAAATTTGGTGCGGCCAAACACGATACAAAAATCCTATCCCGTGATAGGCTGTTAAACAGGGCTGATATTGTTATCAGATTGTAATGATGTTGGGCCAAACGGCGTCGGCAAACGCGAATACGACAATGAATACGACAATGAATACGACAATGTCGTGCCGCGCCATGTTGCCCCGACAGTCCATTCAGCAGGGGGATACCGAGCCTGATGCAGACAACAGAAGTCGACCAGCGGCTGGCGGAGATCGATCAGCGTTTAACGATGGTGCTGGTGCCGGGATTGCGTGACAGCGATGAAGATCATTGGCAGAGCTATTGGGAACGGCGTTTCCCGTTCTGGCGTCGTATCCGCCAGAAAGAGTGGTATCAGGCGAATCTGGATCGCTGGGTGCTGGCGATTCGCCGCGAACTGGCGAGCTGCGATCGACCGGCGATGCTGATTGGCCACAGTTTCGGCGCGCTGGCGTCCTGTTATGCTGTCCAGCAAGACATGGCTGGGATCGCCGGCGTGATGCTGGTGGCGCCCGCCGAGCCGATGCGTTTCGAGATTGAGGATCGCATTCGGCCGGAACGGTTGACGGCGCCGAGCCTGGCGTTCGCCAGCCATAATGATCCACTGATGACCTTTTCCCGCGCCGAATACTGGACGGATGCCTGGGGCAGTGAACTGGTGGACGTCGGTGAAGCCGGGCACATCAATGCCGAATCAGGCTTTGGTCAATGGGAATACGGCCTGACGCGGTTGGCGTCCTTCGCCGAAAAACTGTCCCCACCCGCGTGACCCTCGGCGGCGTCCGCCGCCATGCCTGTTCGGCGCTGAATATCTCGATTGCCCGCCTGCTACCAACCTCTTCCTTTCCTGTATCGCTGGCGGCGTCCCCTTTTGTCGGGCATGCCCGCATCAAGGCATTTCCCTCGTCTCTGTAAGCCGGATGTTGCACCCGGCATGGGGATGTCGGCGTCGGCTAAGCATATTAAACGGCGCCGTTTGTCAGGTGGCAGACCCGGATGGGCATGTTCAGAGCGCAGTGCCGGCGGGTACGGGACAGGCGACTATCTTGCCCGATACCTTGCCGCCGGTATTTAAGGCTGGATGACGGTGGTGGTCAACCGCGAAACGCAACAAAGCGTTTGCCGTGGGTCGACGATTTCAATCTGCCAGACCTGTGTGCGCTGTCCCAGATGCAACGGCTGGCAGATCCCCCGTACCTCGCCCTGGCTCACCGCCCGCAGATGGGTGGCGTTGATTTCGCTGCCGACTACGCTGGCGCCCGGCGGCGTGCACAACCAGCCAGCGACTGACCCTAGCGATTCCGCCAACACCACGGAGGCCCCGCCGTGCAGCAGACCGAACGGTTGCCGGGTTCGATCGTCTACCGGCATGGTGGCTTCCAGGCAGGATTCTCCGATATGGGTAAAGACGATCCCCAAATGCGACAGCATGCAGGTTTGGCTCATGTGATTAAGGCTGTCCAGCGAGACATCGCGTTGCCAAATCATCATTCGTATCAGGCCCCTAGCGTCGCGCCGCCATCGATCACGATATCCTGCAGCGTGATATGGCTTGCCAGATCGGAGGCGAGAAACAGTATGGCGTCGGCAATTTCCCGTGGTTGAGCGATTTTCCCCAGCGGGATACCGAGCTTGTACTGCGCCGGAAAACCGTCGATGGTGTGCTGTTCCGAAGCGGGGGAGTGCCACAGGCCGCGTTGCATCGGGGTATCGGTCGAACCGGGTGAGACCAGATTGCAGCGTACTCCATAGGGCGCCAGCTCCAGCCCCACCGTCAGGCACAGGCTGCGCAACGCCGCTTTGGACGCACAGTAGGCCGCCATGCCGACGCGCGGAACGTGCGCCGCATTGGAGCCGATCGAGACAATAGCGCCGCGGCGCTGGCGCTGGAACTGAGGGATCACCGCCTGAAACAGGTTGAAAGCGCCGCCTGCGTTGACTGACAGGCAATCCAGCCAGTCCTGCTGGCTCAGGTTTTCCGTCTGCCCCATGCGCAGGATCCCGGCGCCGTTGACCAGCACATCCAGGTGCGGCCGTTCCCTGAGCAACGCGCCGCAGCAGTCGGCAACCGCCGATGCGTCGCTGATGTCCAACTCGCGGGCGGAAAACGGCAGGTCGGTATGGGGAAATGCCCGGTCGAACCCGATCACCTCGGCACCCGCCGCCGCGAACCGGCAGGCGGTGTCGTAACCGATGCCGCGACCCGCGCCTGTAACCCACACGAGCTGGCCTTGAAAGTGCAAGTCGCCGTTCATGCGCCCTCCCGTAATGGGTTGAGCAGCCGGTGCCAGTGTCGCAGCGTCGGCTGCTTGACCAGCGCGACGAAATCGAGGTCGTGTCCCTGCTGACGCCAGCGGGCGACCAGCGACATAATGCGCACCGAATCCAGCCCATAGTCGAGCAGATTTTCGTCATCGCAGATGTCATCGCTGTCGTCGTCCAGCAGCGGCAACAGATCGGCGCGCAGTTGCGTCAGTGTGTAGCCGGTCGCCGGCGCCAGCGCTGACAGCGACTGATCGGTAGTGACCACCCGGCCGCAGCGCCCGGCGGTATAACGCAGCGCCATCATGTGCTCTTCCTGGGAAAAATCCGCCAGAGCATCGGCCACCATGAACGGTTTGACATCACGCATGAAGGCATCGGTGGCTGTCGTCAGGCAACCGATGTGGGCATAAACGCCGCAGATGATCAGCTGGTCACGCCCGCTCTGTTTTAGCCGTTGTTCCAGATCGGAGCGCTGGAAGGCGCTGTAACGCCACTTCACCAGCACGGTATCCTCGGGATCCGGCGCCAGCGCGTCGGTAATTTTTTGCTGGTCGGGGTGCCGGTTAAGCCCTGGGCCCCACATGTCGTTCAACAGCGCCCGATCGGCAGGGCTCTGCCGGTCTGGCTGGGCGGTGTAGAACACCGGGATGCCCCGCTGACGGCAAATCTGTTTCAGGCGCACGATATTGGCGATCAATTGTTGGGTCAGCTGGCTGTCCTGGCCCCAGAAATTGAGGAAGTAACACTGCATATCGTGGATCAGCAACGCAGCACGGTCGGCGTCCAACGGCCAGTTGACCTTGTTGGCGGGCAGTTGATCGTCGGTAGGCAGCGAATAGTCGTTCAGCGATGGAATACTCATGATTTACTCTCCTGCGGTTGCCGCCAGACGCTGTTCGGCCAGCTGGCGCAACTGCTTTTTATCCACTTTGCCGACGGCGGTTTCCGGCAGTAACGGCAGGGTTTCGAAACGATCCGGCAATTTGTAGTCGGCGATGCCTTGCTCACGCAGATGGCGGCGCAGCACGACGGGCTTAACGGGCTCGCGGGTGACGATGAACGCACAGCTTTTTTCACCCATCAGCGTATCGGGAATGGCGACCAGCGCGGCATTGATCACCGCCGGGTGACGCAGCAGCAGGTTTTCCACCTCTTCGGCGGCAATCTTTTCGCCGCCGCGGTTGATTTGATCCTTCTCGCGGCCGACCACCTGCAGATACCCGTCTTCCCGCAGGATCACCAGATCGCCGGAACAGTAGAACCCGTGTTCGTCGAACGCCTGGCGGTTGTGCTCTGGGCTACGGTAGTAGCCGCGGAAGGTATAAGGGCCGCGGGTCATCAGACGGCCGGCCTGGCCGTGCGGCAGCGGGTTGCCGTCGGCGTCGGCGACCCATACTTCGTCGTCGGGGCTGATGGGGCGCCCCTGCGTGGTGAAGATATGCTGCTCGTCATCATCCAGACGGGTGTAATTCACCAACCCTTCCGCCATGCCGAACACCTGTTGTAACTGGCATCCGAGCTCCGCCGGAATGCGGCGCGCCAGCGATTCGCTCAGCCGCGCGCCGCCCACTTGTAGCAGTTGCAGGCTCTCCAGTGCGTGGCGTTGTCCGGCCAATGTTACCGCCTCCAGCCATAGCGTGACGGCCGGCGGCACCAACGCGGTGACGTTGATGCGGTGGCGGGCGATCAGCGGGAAACAGCAGCTGGCGCTGGGGTTGTTCGCCAGTACGACGGCGCCGCCCGCATAGAACGCGCCCAGCGCGCCCGGCGAACTGAGCGGGTAGTTGTGGGCGGCGGGCAGCGCGCACAGATAGCGGGTCTGCCGGTCGAAACGGCAAATCTCCACGCTGCCACGGGTGCTGTAGTAGTAATCGTTGTGGGTTCGGGGGATCAGTTTGGGTGTCCCGGTACTGCCGCCGGATAGCTGGAAGAACGCCACTTCATCCGCCGGAGTGGGGGTGTCTTCCCATGAGAGGGGGGCTTCGTCGTACAGCAGACGGGCCAAATCCCGCGTCTCATCTTCATGACCGAGCAAGATACTGGTTTGTAGCGTCGGGCAGCGCTGGCGCAGTTCGTCGATAAAAATCATTATCCGCAAACAGGGGGTGGCGACGATCGGCGATCAGCAGCGCCGGCGCTATCTGGTCGGCGTAAGCGCGCAGTTCGCTGCGTTGGTGATTGTATAAGGCGTTGACCGGCACGACGCCGGCCCGCAACAGGGCGAAGAAGGTCAGATAGAATTCAGCGGTATTGCCCAATTGCACCAGCGCGGTTTGCCCCGGCAGTACGCCGTGTCGCCGCAGCGCCGCCGCCAGACGGGCGCTCAACTGCTGCATGCGCGCATAGCTGAACCGACGCTCGCCGCAGATCAGTGCCGTCGCCTCACTGTCGGCGTGACGGGCAATGATGTCGCACAGCGGCAGGTCGTCCCAGTAGCCGCGCTCGCGGTAACGGTGCGCGAGCGCCGCCGGCCAACGGGTAAATGCGAGCGTCATGCGGCACACTCCTGGGCCTGACGCAGGCCGAAGGCGCGCAGCATGGTGCTCAGTTTCACGCCGGTTTCATGCCATTCGCTAACCGGTTGCGAGTCCGGCACGATGCCGGCGCCGGCGAACAGCCGAACGCGATGATGGCGTATTTCGCCGCAGCGGATGGTGACAACCCACTCGCCGTTACCTTGTGCGTCGCACCAACCGACGATGCCGCCGAACAGTCCCCGGGTAAAGGGCTCCAGCTCGGCGATACGTTCTCTGGCCGCCGGTGTGGGCGCGCCGCACAGCGCCGGGGTCGGGTGCAGCAGGCAAGCCATCGACAGCGCATTTTCCTGCGGATTGCGCACGATACCGCTGATGCGGCTTGCCAGATGCCACAGCACCGGGGTGTTGAGCAGTGTCGGTGCGTCCGGCAGCGTTAGCGTCTGGCAACGCGGAGCGAGCAGACGCCTGATCTCTTCGGTGACGATACGGTGTTCGTGGTGGTCTTTGCCCGACTGCATCAGCGATTGGCGCAGTTGCTGATCTTCCAGCGGATCGTCGCTGCGCCGGGCTGAGCCCGCCAGCGGTTGCGACAGCACGTCGTTGCCGCGTTTATACAGCAACAGTTCCGGGCTGGCGCCCAGCAGCGCGCCCTGCGCCAGCGGCAGATGAAAATTGTAGCTCCAGGGGTTCTGCCGATTAAGTCTCAACAGCATCTGGATGGAATCCAGCGGCTGGTCGGTATCGATATCCAGCAGACGGGACAAGACGATTTTGTTCAGGCGACCTTCACGGGTATCGGCCACGCCGGCGTTGACCATGCGGCAAAAGGCCTCGTGTTCCGGGGATTCCCGCAACCGGCGGATGGCGATCGGCGTGTCCGCGACGTCAAGCGATTGCAGCTCTTCGCGTGGGAACCAGCGGGTGTGCTGCGGAATGAACAGGTGGGCCGGCTGGCGTTTGTCGAATGGAATGGCGCCGACCAGCAACGGGTGCGGCAATCCATCCTGCCGGGCTGCGGCAAACAGGCCGGAAACCTGCTGCTGGAAGGCACCCTCAAGATCGCCGCCATCTTCTGTCGATGCGCTCAGCGAAGCGTAGCATCCTCGGGTGTGCAGACTGCCTTGCGGCGACAGGAAGAGAAAATCGTCGTTCAGTAGTGAACGGGAGTGCAGAGCGTGGGTAGTGGCTGATAGCGTCGACACAGTCTGTTCCTTATGTCTGTTGAGTAAACCTATCGCGTGTAGTCGGTTGTGGCATAAGCAGGGCGGACAACACGTCCGCCCGAGAAAACCGCTTACCAGCTGTAGCTGACGCTGGCGACAACGGTACGGCCCGAGCCATAGAAACAGGCTGTGGTGCCGGAGCAAGACGCGACGTAGTGTTTGTCGGTCAGATTGTTGACGTTGAGTTGTAACGTCGTGCCTTTCAGGTTAGGTAACGCTTCGCCCAGTTCGTAACGCGCCATGGCGTCGTACAGGGTATAGGCCGGTACCTTGAAGGATTCGGCGTTATCCCCATAGCTGGTGCCGATGTAACGCACGCCGGAGCCCAGCGTGACGCCTTTCAGCGGACCGGTCAGGAAGCTGTAGTTGCCCCAGGCGGAGGCGGTGTGGCGAGGAATGGCCGCCGGCGACTTGTTGACCTGGCTGGCGGTGTTGCTCTCTTTGGTCTCCGCGTCGGTATAGGTGTAGGCCGCGATCAGGCTGATTTCCGGTGTTAATTGCGTGTGCGCCTCGGTTTCCACCCCTTTGGATTTCACTTTGCCGATCTGTTCGTAGTAACCGATGGTGCTGTTGTAAGAAGAGATATTCTTCTGGGTGATGTCGAACAACGACACCGTCAGCAGGGTATTGCTGCCCTTGGGCTGGAATTTGATCCCCACTTCCGACTGTTCGCCGGTCGTCGGGTCGAACGGTGCGGTACCGGGAGCGCCGCTGTCGAGGTTGGGCTCGAACGAGGTGCTGTAACTGACATACGGTGAAATCCCGTTGTCGAAAGCGTACAGCAACGCGGTGCGGCCGGTGAATTTGGCGTCGTTTCTTTCGTCCGTGGTGCTGGTATTGCGGTTGGTGGTTCTGACCTGGCTCCAGTCATGGCGACCGGACAACAGCAGGTTCCACTGATTCCACTCCAGTTGATCCTGCAGATAAACGCCGGTCTGATCCAGTTTCTTGCGCTGGTTGGTGGTTAGGGACTGCGTGCTTTCGTCAATTTTCAGGCCGTAGGTTGGGTTGGCCCAGTTAAGATCGTACTGGCTGCCGGCTGCACGCCAGAGCTTGTAATCGCGATCCGTCCATTTGTAATCCAGCCCGCCAATCAGGGTATGGGAGAGTTCGCCGGTGCTGAATTTCGCTTTCAGCTGGTTGTCCAGGCCCAGTTCGTTCGCTTCGGTTTCTTCGCGCTGTGCACGACGAGACAGGGTGGTATTGGTGGCGGTACCGCCGGTGGAGTACACCAGATATTTATATTTCTCGTTCAACTGTGAATAACGGAAATTCTGCTGGAACGAAAGCACCTCATTGAACGAGTGATCGAAGATATAACCGATAGCGGTTTGCTCACGCTCGGACTGGTTATAGTTGGCATCACTGACGTTAAAATCATAAGGCAGATAACCGGCGCTGGTGCCGAATACGGTGCCGTATGCCGGCAGGAAGTTACGCTGCCCGGCTTTTGGGTCGTTCTGGTAGCTGGTCAGCAGGGTAAAACTGGTATCCGGGTTGGGGAGCCAGGTGATCGCCGGTGCGATAGCCACACGCTGTTGTTTATAGTCATTGACGAATTCTTTGCGAGTGCTGGCGATGCCGTTCAGGCGGTACAGCAGCGATTTGTCGTCGTTAAGCGCGCCGCCGAAGTCAAACGCGGCTTCGCCCAGGCTTTGGTTGCCGGCGCTGAATTTAATCTTGTGGATCTCTTCCGCCGTCGGGCGTTTGCTGGTCATGCTGATCAGCCCGCCGGGGTTAACCTGCCCGTACAGCACGGAAGCCGGGCCATGCACCAGTTCTACGCGCTCCAACAGCCAGGGGTCGATTTTCCCCATCACGCCGGCCTGGCCGTTTAAGCCATAGCTCAATCCATCCAGGAATTTAGGCGCATAGCGGAAGCCGCGGGCAATCACTTCATCGCTGCGGTTTGAGGAACCGCGGTAGTTTGTCACCACGCCGCTGGAATAGTTCAGCGCGTCCGAGACGTTGGCAACCGCCTGGTTGTCCATCTGATCGCGGGTCACGACGCTGACGGATTGGGGCGTTTTCACCAACGGCGTGCTGGTTTTGGTGCCCGCGGCGCTTTCCTTGGCGACGACGCCTTTTAGCGGCGCGGTAACACTTTCATTGGTACTGGCGGAAACGACAATGGTGTCATTGTGGGTTGTCGTTGCCGCCTGAGCCAGCGGCGCGACCAGTAAAGATATGAAAATAGCTAATGGTTTCTTTTTAGTGTGATACATCGGCTTTCCCCTCAGAAAACAGCCCTGTTGGTTCAGTATGTGTACATGGGCGAGCCATATCGAAAGGTCGTCTTTGACCATAGCCATCAATAAATTAAATATAATCAATAGCTTTTAATGTTTTCGAACGTTGCTATAACCCAGAGTGTATTGCTGATATCCCGATAAAAATCGAGACACCCATCTTATTGCAAATGTAAATAATTCTCAATATTATTTCTATCGATGTTTATGACGGTATCCTTGTCATTCGACACATTAATAAATTTGATTAAATGTAAGAAAAACGTAAAGGGCTGCGGCCCGGGAGGGTTTGATGCCGGAAATACAGGCGCCGGGATTTGCTGCCGCCTTGCTATCGTCGCCCCAGGCGGGAACGCAGGAATGGTGGCGACAGATCGCCAGCGTGGGAACGCCGCTGCTGGAGCCGCAAGGAGAGCAGCAAGTACGAATGACGTTTCTCTGGCGCGATCCGGCCGGAACGGCGCGGCATTCCACCATTCGACAGGTGTATATCGATGTTAACGGCGTGACCGATCATCACCACTTTACGCCGCAGAGCCTGCAACGCCTTCCCGGCACGGATGTTTGGCACTGGTCGGTGGATATCGAACGCGACTGGCGCGGCAGTTACTGCCTGATCCCCGTTGGCAGCGAGCATCTGCCGCCGGCGTTCACCGATCACGAACAGCAGCGCGAATGGTGGTGTTCGCTGTTTCCCTTGATGACGGCCGATCCGCTCAATCCGGCTACCCCTTGGGATACCTGGACAGGGAAGCAACTTTCCGCCGTCCACCTGCCGGATGCATTGCCGCAAGCTGCCTGGTCGTCGACCGACGGCGGTACGGCCGTACCGGCGGATCCTTCCCGCCGATTCACGTTCGAGTGGCACAGCCCGCAGTTGGGGAATCGCCGCCGTATCTGGCTATACATTACCGGCCATACCGACGAGCCCGCTGCGCGCCCGCTGGCGATCGTGCTGGACGGGCAAAAGTGGGCGGAGGAAACGCCGCTGTTCGCGCCGCTGGATGAGGAAACCGATGCCGGCCGGCTGCCTGCCGCCGTTTATCTGTTTATCGACGCCATCGATATGCCGCGCCGCAGCCAGGAATTGCCCTGCAATCCGGCATTCTGGCGGGCGGTGCAGGATGAGTTATTACCGATGGCGGCGCAGTATGCGGCCTTTAGCGACGATCCCGATCGCACGCTGGTATCCGGCCAGAGTTACGGCGGGCTGGCGTCGTTGTATGCCGGCCTGTATTGGCCCGAACGTTTCGGCCGGGTGTTGACGCAGTCCGGATCCTTTTGGTGGCCGCATCAAAAAGTGCTGACCTGCATGGGCGGCCGCCATGAGCAGGATGTCGGCATGCTGATTGCCGAGGTACGACAGTGCGGACGTCCCGCGAGGCCGCTGGTGGTGTTCCAGGAGGCGGGCCGCCGGGAAAGCGATATCCATTTCGTCAATCAGCAGATGAACGCCGCGCTGAACGCGGCGGGCCATCATGTGCATTACCGCGTCTACAACGGCGGTCACGACATGCTGTGTTGGCGCGGTGGATTGATTGACGGTTTACGCTGGCTGCTGACAACGCAGCCGACAACGACAAACAACAAGGAGTGACGCCATGTCCCAGGAATCTGTGAATCCGTTTGATGATGAACGTTTAACGTTTCTGGTGCTGATCAATACGCAGCAACAGTTCAGCCTGTGGCCTGAGTTCGCCGCTATTCCCGCCGGCTGGGCGGCGGTATTCGGGCCGCAGAGCCGCGAGGCGTGTATCGGTTATACGCAGGCGCAGTGGCTGGATATGCGGCCTGCCGGAGTGAAAACGACGTCTCAGGCGTAATGCCGTTCGTCTGACCGAGCCGGTGGAAAAATACCGCGGGGACAACGGCGAAAGGGGTGCCTGTGCGTGTGTCTCCGTTCTCGCAGGGGCGATCGAACGGGATGGGTTTTCAGACGGGTCATCACCGGCCGACCTGACAAGGCGGACGCTGTTCTCCCCGAACCGTTGACGGATGATAAAGGAATACAAGGTGTCAGAATTAGGTGTAGCGCCTGCTGAACAGGCGAAATATCAGGAGTTGCCGCTGGTGGCGGCGCAACCGGGTATCTGGATGGCGGATCAACTATCCGACCGACATAACGATTTTACGGTGGCGCACGCGCTTGAACTGCGCGGCCCGGTGGACAGAACGTGTCTGGACACCGCTATCCGACAGGCGATGGCGGAAGCGGATACGGTGCTGGCGCGGTTTGGCGTCAACGCTGCCGGCGAGCCGGTGCAGTGGCTTGCGCTACGGCGAGACCCGTTGCAGGTCAATCCGCCGGAGTGGTTGGATTTCAGCGCGGTTGTCGACGGTGAAGCGCAAGCCTGGCAATGGATGCATGCCGATCTGGACGCGCCGTTGCCTGCAGACGGCGATGCGCCGCTGTACCGGCAGGCGGTGATCCGGGTCTCGGCGCAACCGGAACGCTGGTTGTGGTATCAGCGCTTTCATCATCTGATGTTGGACGGTTTCAGCTTCGACGCCCTGACCCGGCGCATTGCGGCCATCTATAACGCGCTGCGGGCGGGCGAAACGCCGTCGCCGTCGCCGTTTGAATCCTTTGCCGCGGTGGTAGACGAATACCGGGCCTGGCCAACGTCGGCAGCCTGTGAGCAGTCCGCCGCATTCTGGCGGCAGCACGCGCGCGACTTGCCGATGCCGGTCTCGTTGGCGACGGATGAGTGTGGTGAGGCGCATTCCGGCTCGCGACCCTTGACCCAGCGGGCCGTGATGCCGGGCGCGCCCTTTGAGGCGCTGGCGGCGTCCGGGCTGGCGCAACCGGCGGAAATCGCTATGGCGGCGCTGGCGGTGTATCTGTACCGCATGAGCGGCGAAGCGCGGTTGTCACTGGGGTTCCCGTTCATGCGCCGCATGGGGTCGGCCGCGTTATGCGCCACCGGGCCGGTGGTCAATGTCTTGCCGTTACAGCTTGAACTGAGCCCCGATATGACGCTGGAAACAGTGACGCGGGCGCTATGCCGGGAGATCCGCACGGTGCGGCGCCATCAGCGCTACGACGCGGAGCAACTGCGGCGCGATCTGGGGTTAGTCGGCAACCATCGGGAACTGTACGGGCCGGTCATCAACTTTAAGGTCTACCAGGCCGAACTGCGGCTGGAAGGCACGCCGGTGGTGACGCACATACTGGCGATGGGGCCGGTGGACGACCTGGAGTTCACCCTCGGCGTTCAGGACGGCGAGCTGCAACTGGAATGGGTCGCCAATCCGGCGCGCTATGACCCGCAAACGTTGCAGTGGCACGCCGGGCGGTTGCAACAGGTGATGACTCAGCTGGTGGCGCAGCCGCAGCAGGCGATTGGCGAGCTGGCGCTGGTAAGCCCGGCGGAGTGGCGGCGCATTGAGGACTGGGGGCGTGGCCCGCAGCTGGCGATGCCCGAAGGCATGGTCTCCGTACTGGATAGCCTGCGGCGACAGACCTGCATACAGCCGGACGCGCCGGCGTTGATGGACGCACGCGAATCGCTGAGCTACCGGCAGCTCACCCGGCGTTCGATGCAGCTGGCGCGTGTATTGATCGCCCGTGGCATCGGGGCGGGCGACGTCGTGGCGATCGGCATTCCCCGTTCGGCGGATGCCGTGGTGGCCATTTTCGCCGTGCTGGCCAGCGGCGCGGCCTATATGCCGTTGGATCTAGACTATCCCCGTGAGCGCCTGGCATTGATGTGCGACGACGCCGAGCCGGCGCTGTTGTTGACGCATCAATCGGTACAGGCGCGGATGCCGGTTTTGCCGCAAACGCTGTGCCTGGACGACCCATTGGTACGTGAACTCTGCGCGCTGGCCGCCGACGGCCCGGTACTTGACGACGAACGGCGTGAAGCGCTGTGCGGCGAACACCTGGCCTACATGATTTATACCTCCGGCTCCACCGGGCGTCCGAAAGGGGTGATGAGTACCCATCGCGGCTTGCTGAATCTGCTGGTATCACACACTCATTTCCTGTTTGGCCCGGCCATCGATCGTTTTCTGCAACGCCATGGTCGGCGTCTGCGCGCCGGCCATACCGCGTCCTTCTCGTTTGATTCCTCCTGGGAGCCGTTGTTTTGCATGCTGATGGGCAGCGAGCTGTACCTGTTTGATGAAGAACTGCGGCGCGACGCCTGGGCGTTGGTGCAACACCTGAATCAGGTGTCGGTGGACATGATGGATATCACGCCGTCATTTTTCTCCCAGATGATCGACAGCGGCCTGCTGGAGCCGGGCAACCACCCGCCCGCCTTTATCATGATCGGCGGCGAGGCGGCGACGCCGCGCCTGTGGCAACTGATGCGCCAACATCCGCAGATAGAAATCCACAACTATTATGGGCCGTCGGAATACACCATCGACACTCTGGGCGCCAGCGTGCAGGCGGCCGAACAGCCGGTTATCGGCGGCCCGGTGGCCAATACCCGCGTCTGGTTGCTGGATAACCGCCTGCAGCCGGTGCCGGCCGGCGTGCCCGGCGAGCTGTACATCGCCGGGCCGGGGATCGCCCGCGGCTATCTGCACCGGCCGGATCTGACGGCGACGCGCTTCGTCGCCTGTCCGTTTATACCGGGCGAGGTGATGTACCGCACCGGTGATCTGATGCGTTGGCGCAATGACGGCCAGCTGGCGTTTATCGGCCGGGTGGATCACCAAATCAAGGTGCGTGGTTTCCGTGTGGAGCTGGGCGAAGTGGAAAACGCGCTGGCAGCACTGCCAGAAATCAGCACCGCCGTCGTGATTGCCGAAAATATCGGCGCCACGCATCGGTTGATCGGTTATTGCTCGGTGCCGGACGACGCGGCGCGCCGGCAGCCGGATATCCAGGCGCGTCTGCTGGCACAGCTGGCGGAAAGCCTGCCGGAATACATGGTGCCCGCCATCCTGATGGTGATGGCGGAACTGCCGCTGACGGTGAACGGTAAAATCGACCGGCAGGCGTTGCCCAAACCTCAGCAGGCGGCGGCATCGACGGGACGCGAGCCGCAAACCGAACAGGAACGGCTGGTCTGCGGCGCCATCGCCCAACTGCTGAATAGGGAACGGGTCGGCGCGGAGGATGATTTCTTTGCGCTCGGCGGCGACAGCATTTCCGCCATGGGGCTGGGAACATTGCTGCGTCGCGCAGGCTGGCAATTGCGGCCGAAAGAGATTTTCGCCCAGCGGACGCCTGCGCGCATGGCGCTGGCGATGCAGGCCAGTGGCCCATCGACACCGTCGGTGCAGTCGAATCGACAAGGTGTGGCGGATGGATTACCGATGGTACACGGGTTTGCTCATCAGGCCGGGATCACTGCCTGTTTTGCGCACGGCGTGTTGCTGGCGACGCCTGCGGCGCTACAGCCGGGGATGCTGACGTCGGCGCTGGCGGCGTTGGTGCAGGCGCATCCGGCGTTAACGGCCTCGGCGGCCGAAACGCAGTTGACGATAGACGGCCGCCCGTTCGAGCCGCAGTGGGTACAAACCCTGACGCTGGAGCACGTCGGGATGTTGGAAAGCGGCGCCGAACAGGCGTTTGAGGCAGCGGCGGCGCGGCTGGATCCTGCCCGCGGCGTCATGATGCAGGCCGTTCTCCTACAGTGCGCGGGTCGCTCGTGCGCCCTGGTGCTGGTGGCGCACCATCTGGTGGTGGACGGCGTATCGTGGCGCGTGTTGTTGCCGGAACTGCGGCAGGCGTGTGAGGACATCATCAATGGCCGGGCGGCGGCGTTGTCGGTGGAAGAGTGTTCGCTGTATGACTGGTCCGAAACGCTGAACGCGCAGATACCGTCCCGGCGCGCGGAACTGCCGTTCTGGCGGTCGGTGATGCAGGAACCGGTGCCGATGCTGGGGGCGCGGGCGCTGAACCGGCAGCGACATCGCCATGACAGCCGTCGCTTGCTGCGCCTGACATTAAACGCCGCCCAGACGCAGGCGGTGCTGACCCGGCTGCCGGAAAATTACCGCGCCGGCGTGGATGAAATTCTGCTGAGCGCGCTGACGATGGCGTGCCGTCAGCGTTACGGCGTGCAACCGCTGCGTATTGGGTTGGAGTCGCACGGCCGCCCGGAGCTGGATGCCGGCTCGGATCTGGCCAGAACCGTCGGCTGGCTGACGGCGGAATACCCGGTGTTGATCGGCGGCGTCGACGATGAAACCCCCTGGCAGGCGGTGCGAGCGGTGAAGGCCGCCTTGCGTGTCGTGCCGGATCGCGGCATCGGCTATGGCGTGCTGCGCTATCTGGATAGCGAAAGCGGCGAGGTGCTGGCGGCGCTGGAAGAGCATGCGCCGGAAATACTGTTCAACTATCTGGGGCGCTTTGGCACCGAGACGGGCGACTGGGCGCCGATGCGCACCGCACGCCATTTCCGCGACACCTTTGCGGTGACGCAGGATGAACGGATGCCGCTCACCCATGCGCTGGACATCAATATTTTTGTCGACGAACAGGACGGCGCGCCGCAGCTGGCGGTGCACTGGGGCTGGGCGGACGGCATTTTTACCGCCGACGAGATTACCGCGCTGCATCAGGCGCTGGCGATGGCGCTGGATCGCCTGCTGGCGGGCGCGCAGCAGCAGCCGTTGGCGGCGGCCGATACGTTAACCGCGGCGGAGGTGGCGCTCCCCGGCGTGACCGATGCGGTGCTGGCGGATCTCCGTCGGCAGTATGGCCCGCTGGCGGCGGTGTTGCCGGTGCTGCCGTTGCAGCAGGGGTTGCTGTTCCACGCGCAGATGGCGGAAACCGACGGCAGCTACAATTCGCTGACCCGGCTGTCGCTGCGCGGCCCGCTGGACGTCGACCGTCTGCGCCGGGCGCTGGCGGCGGTAGTGCGCCATCATCCGCAATTGGCTGCCCGGTTTGATACCGGGTTGGCGCCGCTGCCGTTGCAGGTGTTGCCGCTGTTGCGCGACGATGGCGACTACTGGCCGCTGGCATGTCGGACGTTACCGGCGTTGCCCGCCGTCGATGAAGCCGCCGCGTTGCTGGCGCTGGAGCAGGAAGAACTGAAGCGTGATCTGTTCCGCCAGCCGGATGCCATGCTGCGCGCCTTGCTGGTGACGCACGCCGACGGCGAGCGTCACCAGCTGTTTCTCAATGCCCACCATCTGGTGGTGGACGGTTGGTCGACGCCGATCTGCCTGCAGGATCTGTTTACCGTACTCTATCAGGGGGAAACGGCGCTGCGTGCGCACCCGGTGGCCTATGCCGATATCGTGCGGCGCCTGGCGGCGAGAGACGCTGAGGTTTCTCGCCAATGCTGGCGCTCGGTACTGGCGGGCGCACGTCCGACGCTGTTATTCGGCGACGGGCCTCATCACGGTGATGTCCACGAGCTGGCGTTGTTGCCTGAGCCGGCGCTGGAACAGGGGCTGCTGGCGTTGTGTCGTGAACACGGCCTGACGCTCAACACCCTGATGCAGGGAATTTGGGGGTATTGTTGAGCGCCAGCTGCGGCGCCGATGATGTGATTTTCGGGTCGCCGGTATCTGGCCGGTTCGGCCATCTGGACGGGATCGAGCGGCAGATTGGGCTGTTCAGCAATACCCTGCCGGTGCGTCTGACGCTGGATCCTGCGCGTTCGCTGCCGGAACAGCTGGCGGCGCTGCAAACACAGCAAATTCAACTGATTGAGCATGACGATCTTGGGTTGGGCGAGATCCAGCAGTTGGCCGGAACCGGCACGCTGTTCGATACGTTGCTGGTGGTGGAGAACTATCCGGACGGCGACGCGCTGAGCCGAAGCGAACAGCCGTTGCGCTGCGACGGCGTTAATAACCGCGGTTATACCCATTATCCGCTGACGCTGCTGGTACTGCCCGGCAAACGCCTGCGTCTGCTGATGGAGTACCGCGACAGCGTGCCGCAGCCGCAGCGCCTGGCGCAGCGATTAATGCTGCTGCTGGAGCAACTGGTGGCGCAGCCGGAACGGCCGCTGCGTGCCTGGAACCTGTTGGTGCCGGAGGAGCAGGCGCTGCTGGATGCGGTGAACCGCACCGCGCATGTGGTGCCGCGCGGCACCCTGCATCAGGCGGTAGCGGAGCAGGCGGCACGCACGCCGGAACGCCTCGCGCTGTCGGACTGCCAGCACCGGCTGACTTATCGTCAGATGTGGCATCAGGCACGGCTGCTGGCGGAGCGGCTGATCGATGCCGGCGTCCAGCCGGGGGATATCGTGGCGGTGGCGTTGCCGCGTTCGGTACGACTGAGTCTGGCGCTCAGCGCCATTCTGGAGGCTGGCGCGGCGTGGCTGCCGCTGGATACCGGCTATCCGGACGAACGGCTGGCGCTGATGGTGGAAGACGCCCGTCCCCGGCTGATTATCACCGAAAGCGGGTTGCGATCGCGCTTTGCGCCGCTAGCGGACGTACTGCTGCTGGATACGCTGGCCGATGACCGTCAACAGCCGCATTACGCGCCGGTGACGGTCGAGCCGCAACAGGCTGCCTATGTCATTTACACCTCCGGCTCCACCGGCCGCCCGAAAGGCGTGGTGGTCGGCCATGAAGCGATCGTCAACCGGCTGTGGTGGATGCAGCATCAATACACGCTGGGCGCGGATGATGTGGTGTTGCAAAAAACGCCGTGCAGTTTTGACGTCTCGGTGTGGGAATTCTTCTGGCCGTTGATGGTCGGCGCACAGTTGGTGATGGCGCCGCCGGAAGCGCACCGCGACCCGGATGCATTGGTGCAGCTGATCGACGATTACGCGGTCACGACGCTGCATTTTGTGCCGTCCATGCTGGCGGCCTGGGTCAGCGCGCTGGAGGCGCGGTCGACGCAGACGATCGGTTGTCACAGCCTGCGGCGCGTGTTCTGTAGCGGCGAAGCCTTGTCGCGTGAGCTGGCGCTAAACTATCAGCGGCTGATCGCCGCCCCGTTGCATAACCTGTATGGGCCGACGGAGGCCGCGGTGGATGTCACCTGGCAACCGGCCTCCGGCGAGGCGTTGGCGCGTTGCACGCTGCCGGGCATTCCCATTGGGTTGCCGGTATGGAATACGCAACTGCGCATCTTGGACGGCGCACTGCGCCCGGTGCCGCTCGGCGTCGCCGGGGATCTTTACCTGTGCGGCGTACAGCTGGCTCAGGGCTATCTGCGCCGGCCGGATCTGACCGCCAGCCGGTTTGTCGCCGACCCGTTTGCCGTGGGTGAGCGCATGTACCGCACCGGCGATATCGCCCGCTGGCTGGACGATGGCACGGTGGAATATCTCGGGCGCAGCGACGATCAACTCAAAATTCGCGGCCAGCGTATCGAGCTGGGGGAAATCGAACAGGCGCTGCTGGCGCTGCCGGGGGTGGCGCAAGCCGTCGTCGGTGCGCGTGAACTGGGCGGCGGGCAGCATGGGTTGCAGGGCGCTGATGCCCGCCAATTGATCGCCTGGCTGGTGATGGCGGCCGATGTCACGCTGGACAGTGCGGCGTTGCAGCAGGCGCTGGCCCGCCAGTTGCCCGCGCATATGGTGCCGGTGGGCTATGTGCAGATGGCGGATTTCCCGCTCAGCGCCAACGGCAAACTGGATCGCAAGGCGTTGCCGTCCCCGGCGGGATTGCAACAGCAGGGCCGGGCGCCGGATACCGTCAATGAACGGGCGGTGGCGGCGCTGTTCGGCGAAGTGTTGGCGTGCGGGCCGGTATCGGCGGACGACGATTTCTTCGCGCTCGGCGGCCATTCGCTGCTGGCGATGCGGCTATCGTCGGATATCCGGCGGCAGTTGCAGCGTGCGGTGGGGGTCGGCCAAATCATGGCGGCGCGGACGGTGGCGCGGATAGCCGCGTTGATGGATGACGACGCGAACAGCGGGCGCGGCGGCGTGGATGAAACGCTGCCGCTACGCAGCGGCGACGGCCCGACGCTGTTTTGTGTGCACCCGGCATCCGGTTTCGCCTGGCCGTATGCCGGTTTGCTGCGCTACCTCGATGGCGACTACCCGATCGTGGGGCTACAGTCGTTGCGGCCGGACGGGGTCATCGCCCGTTATGACGATTTGCAATCCATGAGCGATCACCATCTGGCGACCCTACGGCGTATCCAGCCGAAAGGGCCGTATTTTCTGCTGGGGTATTCGCTGGGCGGTATGCTGGCGCACTCTATCGCCGCGCGTTTGCAGCAGCAGGGCGAGGAAGTCGCTTTCCTGGGGCTGCTGGATACCTACCCGCCGGAAGAGCAGGACTGGCGCGAGCCGGATGCGGACGATGAACAGGCGAACCGCGAGATGGAGCGTGAGCAGGCGGATTTTCTCGCCAGTCTGGAAGAGGAGTCGGATCCCGAGCTGCGGGCGGAACGGATGGCGCTGTACGACAATATCGTCGCCAACTACGACGATTCGCTGCGGATCCTGCCATCGGCACGTTCGCTGCGTTATGACGGCGACGCGGTGTTGTTTGTGGCGACCCGGACGTTACCAGACGACATGGATATCGACGCGACCTGGGCGCCGTACATCGGCAACCTGACCCAGTACCGATTGGACTGCGAGCATGTGGATATCCTCTCGCCGTCGATGCAGCCTGAACTGGGGCCCTTGCTCAATCGCCTGCTGCGTCGCGAATCATAGGACAGTCGCGGTAACGGATGGCCGGGCAGGTCGGCCATTTGCTATGGCGCCCCTCGCGGTGCGCTACCTTGTGGGCCGACGTGGGGCGTCGTGGAAAAACGCTCCCGGCGTTTAATGATAACGAAGCCCCCCTGTGAGCGCGGTGCTGACAGGGGGGCTTCTTTTATGCCTGATACGATGGGGCGGGAGGGGGGTGTCAGGCCGCCGGGTGATGACGTCCGCAGGGAACGATCAGCGGAGTGTGGGAAACCGGGTCGTCGATAATCACGCACGACAGACCGAAGACCTCCTGCACCAGCTGCGCGCTGATAATCTCGGACGGCTGACCTTGCGCCATCACTTGTCCGGCGCGCATTACAATCAGATGATCGGCGTAGCGGCAGGCTTGGTTAAGGTCGTGCAGGACCGCCACCAGCGTGCGGTTGTGGCGCTGGTTCAATTCGCGGAACAGATCCAACAGATCGATCTGATGGGCGATATCCAGCCAAGTCGTGGGTTCATCCAGCAGCAGCAACGGCGTCTGTTGTGCCAACACCATGGCAATCCACACCCGTTGGCGTTGACCGCCGGACAGCTCATCCACGCAACGTTCCGCCAGATCGCCGACGCTGGTGGCGGCCATCGCGTGTGCGACCGCATCCTGGTCGTCCTGGCTCCACGGACGCAGCAGCGTTTGGTGCGGGTAGCGCCCGCGGGACACCAGATCGGCGACGGTGATGTTGTCCGGCACGATGGCGTGTTGCGGCAGCAGGCCGAGTTGCCGGGCCAGTAGCTTGGTGGGGATCCGGTGGATGTTGCGGCCATCCAGCAGCACTTCGCCTGCCTGGGGTTTCAACAGGCGGCACAGGGCGCGCAGTAGCGTCGATTTGCCGCAGGCGTTAGGGCCGATGATGACGCTGAATTTCCCTTCGGGAATGGCGACGCTCAGATCCTGCGCGATGATTTTCTGGTCGTAACCGAGCGTGAGCTGTGAGGCATGCAAAAGATGGGTCATGG
This sequence comes from Musicola paradisiaca NCPPB 2511, assembly GCF_000400505.1. Taxonomy (NCBI): domain Bacteria; kingdom Pseudomonadati; phylum Pseudomonadota; class Gammaproteobacteria; order Enterobacterales; family Pectobacteriaceae; genus Musicola; species Musicola paradisiaca. Next base: position 1,758,447 of record NZ_CM001857.1, read on the forward strand.
ACGGTTTCCCTTCGCAGACGGATGAATAACGTGTTATGAACGGCGCGATTCGCGGATCAACAACCCGATCAGGTAAAGACCGCCGATGCTGACTGTAACCGCCCCTACCGGCAATTGCCGGCCGTGAAATGCGTGTTGGGCAATGATGTCGGCGGCCAGCAGCAATGCCGCGCCGACCAGCGCCGATGCGCCCAGCGGTACGCTGCTGGCGTGCGTCAGCCGACGGGCGATTTGCGGCGCCGCCAGCGCGATGAATGAAATCGGCCCGGCGCAGGCGGCGACCACCGCAGTGAGCACAATGCCGCACAGCATCAGCCACAGGCGGCTGGCTTCCGCATTCACGCCCAATGCCCGTGCGCTGTCGTCACCCATTTCCAGCAGTTGCAACCGCCGGGATAGCAGCAGAGTGACGACGATGGCGATGGGGCAAAGCACTAGCGCAGGTGTCGCTTTGCCCCAGGTCATGCCGTTCAGCGTCCCGTTGCCCCATAGCGCCGCCGCCATCACGGTTTCGAGTGAACCGGTAATCATCAACCAGGTGTTGAAGGCTGAGAGCATGGCGCTGACGGCAATCCCGACGATGATCAGCCGGAAGCCGGAAATGCCCCGCCGCCAGGCCAGCAGGTATACCGCGACGGCGGTGGCAATGCCGCCGATCACTGCGCCAATCGCTGCGTCGTAGTAACCGCCTTGCAGCAGAATAAAGGTGACGAGAGCTCCGGTGTAAGCGCCCATGTTGAAACCGATGATATCCGGGCTGCCCAGCGGGTTACGGGTCAGCGACTGGAAAATGGCGCCGCTGACGCCGAGCGCGCCGCCCAGCAGCAGCGCGGTGACGGCGCGCGGCGCGCGCCATTGGGTGATCACGGTGACGGCGCTGCCGTTTCCGTGGCCAGACAGGGCTTGCCAGACTTCGGCGACGGAGAATGACAGGGTGCCGAGCATGATGGCCAACGTCAGCAGCATCAGACCCAGCAACAGCAACAGGCCGTTGACATAAAGCGTGCGCCACGGCAGACGAATCCCCGTAGCGGCGTATAACAGCGGGAGTCGGGTCGACAGCATCCGTTTTCCTCTACATGCGTTGACGCTGGCGCACCAGCCAGATTAATACCGGCGCGCCGATGAAGGCGGTAACGATAGACACGCGCAGTTCGCCCGGCACCAGCAGGCGGCCGATGATATCGGCCAACAGCAGCAGGATTGGCGAGAACAGCAGGGAATAAAGCAGGATCCAACGCTGATCCGGCCCGGCCCACCAGCGGGCGACGTGCGGGATCATCAGGCCGATGAAGCCAATCGGGCCAGCCAGCGCGGTAGCGGAACCACACAGCAGCATGACGGCGATCATCGCCAGCACTCTGATCAGCGTCACTTTTGTGCCCAGCGCCGTGGCAAGGTCTTCCCCCATGCTGAGAGTGTTAAGCGAGCGCGCAGAGACAAACGCCAGCACGCAGCCCAGCAGAACCGGCGGTAGCACCAGTGCGATGTTTTGCAGGGAACGGATATCCAGCGTGCCGGCTTCCCACAGACGCAACTGATCGAAGGCATAGGGATTGAGTAGCGAGATGGCGCTGGTGATGCCGGTCAATACCGCGCTAAGCGCCACGCCCGCCAATGTAAGACGTATGGGGTTGACCCGGCCGCCGCTCAGCGAGCCGATCAACCATATCGTCAGGCTACTGAACAGTACGCCGGCCCAGGCAAAGGTTAACCAGGATGCCATGGTGCTGATGCCAAAACCGATAATGCCCAGCACGATGGCGAAGCTGGCGCCCGCATTGATGCCCAGCAGCCCAGGGTCGGCCAGCGGATTGCGGGTCAGCGCCTGGATAACCGCGCCGGAAGCGCCCAGCGCCGCACCGATCAGAATGCCGGCCAGGGTGCGCGGCAGACGGGACTGCAGCACGATAGTGCTATCCGGTGTTTGCAGGAGGCCGGCCAGGCTTTGCCACACCACATCGACGGAGATGGCGCGAGCCCCCAGCATCAGGCTGGCGATACCGACGAGGAACAACAACAGCAGGCAAGGGGCGATGCCGTAATAGCGACGCCGTGTCAGTGCATCCGACAGCTGCGCGATTGCCCGATTGCCGGGCAGCACACGCTGTAAAGGCATCATCAATAAGCTCCTCTTTATTAAAAATGCATATGATTATTATTATCATTAATGTTGTTTGGTGGCTAGAATAACACAGGGTTGGCGGCAAAGACATTGACCTGACACCGGTGAGGTCACTCCTTTTGCGGCGGCTTGCGGGGATCGATGAACGTGTCTGGCGATGGATGTCGGCAACGGTGGCCGCCGTCGGTCATGACGGGAGATGGCCTCAAAACAAACAATGAATGGATGATTATGGCTAAACCTTCTTTTTTGCTCGACTTCAGCCTGCTGAAGAACAATCGACATTTTCGTGCCATTTTTGTGGCCCGGATGTTGTCGGTATTTGCGCTGGGGATGCTGACCGTGGGGGTGCCGGTTCAGATTCAGGCGATGACCGGCTCCACATTGCAGGTGGGGATGGCGGTGGCGCTGGACGGCATCGGGATGTTTATCGGCCTCATGTTGGGCGGCGTACTGGCCGACCGTTTCGATCGGCGTCGGCTGATCCTGTTTGCCCGCGGCACCTGCGGCCTGGGGTTTGTGGCGCTGAGCATCAATGCGTTTTCCGGCACGCCTTCGCTGATCGCGCTTTATGTTCTGGCGGCATGGGATGGCTTTTTCGGTGCGTTGGGGATGACGGCGTTGATGGCAGTGATCCCGTTGTTGGTCGGGCGTGAAAACCTTCCCGCAGCGGGGGCGTTGACTATGTTGACGGTGCGATTAGGCGCGATTTTATCACCCGCGTTGGGCGGGGTGATTATTGTTGCGGGCGGCGTCGGTTGGAATTTTGCCGTGGCGGCGGCGGGAACGCTGGCTACGCTGATTCCGCTGACGCGCTTGCCGTCGATGCGTCCGGCGCCGCGTGAACCGGAACACCCGTTGCGGTCATTGGCCAGCGGGGTGAGGTTTGTCTGTTCGCACCCGGTGGTGGGTTGCGTGGTTCTGGTCGGCATGCTGGTCAGCATTGTCGGCGCGATGCGCGTGCTATTTCCTGCGTTGGCGAACGGCACCTATCATGCCGGGCCGTCGGCGGTGGGGTTGATGTATTCGGCGGTGCCGTTGGGGGCGATGCTGGGAGCGTTCACCAGCGGCTGGGTGTCCGGCGTGCGCCGTCCCGGCCTGCTGTTGTTGGGATGCGCGATTGGCGCGTTTCTGACGGTGGCGTCGCTAGGTTTGTTTGCTCACCTGTTGCCCGCGCTGGTGGCGCTGGTGGGGTATGGCTATCTTAATGCCACCACGTCGCTGTTGCAGTTCACGCTGATCCAGACGCATACGCCGGATCATTTGCTGGGCAGGGTGAACAGTCTGGGGACGGCGCAGGATGTCACCGGCGATTCTATTGGCGCGCTGCTATTAGGCGTCATGGGCAAGGTGCTATTGCCTGCCGCCAGTATGCTGACCTTCGGCGGCGTAGCGGCCGTCTTCGGTGGGATGATGGCATTACTGGTGCGTCCGCTGAGACAGTGTCGTTTCGGTGAGCCGGAGTGTCAGCCGGCACCTGAACCCGAGCTGGAGTCCGCATCGGCGTCCGCTGATCGGGCGGGATCCTGAGATCCCGCGTTCAGAGCAGGGCTAATGACGCATGGTTAGCGCCGGCGAAAGTGCTGTTCGATGCGATCGAGCATGTTGCTGGCGCTGTAGTAGTCCAGACGGAAGGTGTCTGTTCCCATTGACCATATCTGTCGTTGCTGTACCGGTTCCAGGTGGCTAAGGAATGGATTCTTGATGACCTGTTCGACGGTGGCGTCGTCGGTGGCGAACAGCAACAGCGAGCGGCCATTGAGGCTAGCCGCCAGATTTTCGCCGGAAATTTGCAGAATATCCTGCCGCTTGCCTTGCTGGAGGCCGGTCTGAATAGCGTCCGGCAGTTCCGCCAGCTCAAAACCTAACTCGGTGAGCAGCTGTCCTTGCGCCGAAGCCCGAGTCCACAAATTTACGCCGCGGCCGTCTTCGTAATACACCAGCGCGGAAACCGGCTGCGGCGGTAGCTGTATCGCCTGTTTAACGGCGAGCACCCGCTGGTCGAACTGTGTCGTGATCTGCCTGGCATCATCTTCATGACCGGTTGCGCTTCCCAACTGTTCCGCCAATTGCTGCCAGCTTTTATCGCCGTAGTTGACGACCAGCGTCGGGGCAATGACCGACAGTTGATCGTATAACTTCATGGCGGAATCGCCGCCGGTGGCTGAAATGATGATCAGATCCGGCGCGGCGGCGGCGATGGCTTCGGCATTAGGTTCCGTAATATACAGCGGTTTTACGTCGCGTTTTCGGGCCTCGGCGCTCCATTGATTGAAGAACCCCTGATCGTCGGAAACGACGGTATGCGGCGCCGTTGCGCCTGAGCCGACCAGCGGCGCCTGAATGGCCAGCAGGGTGCCGCTCACGGTGACGCTGGTCGACACGATGCGTTTGGGTTGGGTTGACAGCGTCAGCGGGCCTTTGAGGGTCTGGAGGGTGCGGGGCCAGCCGGCTGTCGGGGCGGGAGTGACGGACTGTGCCGGCGGCTTGCCGTCGTCGCATCCACTGAGCAGCATGCCGAGCAGCAGCACACATCGTGCCAGGTACCCGCTGCGTTTGCCTTTGATGAGGCGGCGTCTGACGCCGGTAGCATACGGTATCATTCCAGAGTACGTAATCATTGGATTTCCTGAGGTATTAACGCGGTGGTGCAAGGTTATCGATAATGCGTCTCACATACAATAAGCGGATGGCAATGGCGTTTCTGGCGAGTAGTTATTGGCGGAGGGGAGCAGCAACAGCAAAACGGCGTCAGCAGCAAAAAAGCACCGCTGCGATATGCAAACGGTGCGTTATAAAGACAGTCGTTGCCCTCAGTGAGAGCGCTCTTACTGTATGAAGCCGTTACATCAGGCTGTTGTGTTGATCTTGGTTCCGACGCTGCCGGTAGTATTCAGCAGATTCTGCGCCATTGACTCATCACCATCCGGTCTTGTCTCGGCGGCTTCATTGTCGCGGGTGCTTTCAGGAACAACGTTCTTAGCGGTTGTGCTTACGGAAGTGGATACAGCGGAAGAGTAATCACCGCTGGAAGGAATTGACATGCTCATATTGCAACCTCCTGATTTATATTAATAAACTTCAAGTGTTAACTTGAAGCATTCATCAGACCCTGTTCTGGTCTGTTCATTGCCCGGATGTGCCGGGCAATAAGCGCTATCCCTCAATAATGACTTGGGCTGTTGCGACCGCGCCGTTCAGCCAATGATTCGGCCTTATTCTGGGTATTTAGCCGTGGGTTGGTGGCTATACCGGTAATCGGGCCACTGTGTCGCCGGTATGATTCCTGAACGTATCTGTTCTCAATGAGCAAGAATGAACAAGTTGGCGCTGTCTGCCGCCCGGTAGAAACCTTAGAAAGAGCAAGGAAACTTTACCGCGTTGTTTCAGAAGGTAAGGTGGTAATTAATGGTGTTTTATGTTGTGTAATTGCGCGGTTGGTGTTAATGCAGCCTTAAGGTTTGGCTGTTATTGCAATAGGTGAAGACGGTATAAACATGTCATGGCCGTTGCTAACGATGTGGTTTGCCGGAATGTATGCCATAAAAAAAGCAGGCGCTTGCGACGCCCGCTTTCATGCCGGGGAAATCATATATGGCGATGACTTACTGCCCAGACCAGGCTTTGATCTGCTGGTCTCGAACCTGTAGCTTCTGTTCCGGCGTCAGTTTGTTGTAATCCTTGCTCAGGCCGCTTTCCCAATCACCGTACAACGGATTGGGCAGTACGATGTATTGAGTGCCGAATTTGGTTTGATTTTGGCTGACGAAAGCGCGGCGCTCTGCGTTGTCTTTGTGATAGGTGGCGGATCCGAAATCGTTAAGGTTGTCGCCGACATACAGCACGATGTCGTTGCCTGCGGCCTTGATTTCGTCAAAACGCGCTTGCTTGTTGGAGCTGCCTTGACTCAACAGTACGGTTTGATCCGTTACACCTGGGAAGCCGAGTTTCAGCATATTTTCTCGGGTGTCATTAAACTCGGACTGTAACCGGTTGGAAACATAAAACATTTGCCCGCCGTGGTTGGTTACGTACTTGGCGAAAGCGACAGCACCGGGTACGGCGGTTGCCTGGCGAGACTGGGACCATTTCGCCCAGGACTTGCCGTCATACGGCTGATGTTGTTTGACTTGCCAGCCGCTGTAGGGGCTGTTGTCCAGCATGGTTTCATCCAAATCGACCACGACGGCTTTTTTCTTGCCCGGCGCGACGGGGGCGGCGTCAAAGGCGATACGAGCGGTATTGAACGCCTGATAACTCAGCGCCTGGTATTCGCCGGACTGCTGGAACCAGTTCAGCGCCAATACAGACTGGTTAGACAGCGCGGTTTGCGCTTCCTGCTGGCGTTGCTGGGCGCAGCCGGTTAACGCTAGCATGACCATCAATGCGCCGGCACTTAATGTCAGTTTTTTCATCGCTTTTCCTTTACTTGTCCCAATTGAGTTGTCTGGTTTAAAAACAACATAGAATCAATAGTATAGAGTGATGTAAAGCCAACGGTTTTACTTGTATGCACTTTTTTAAATTCTGTGACAAATCACTGTGTGAGGAAATATGGCGCCAGCATTTCAACGGCGGGCTGATGATAGCGTCTATTGACGACGGATCGCGTGTAAATGAATATTTTCGGTTTTTCATCTGGAAATCATGCGCGATGAAGCTGCTATCTAATATTGCGATAAGGCTTGCCTGGGAATGTACGGAAATTCATCAACCATAATCGCAACATGACAGCTGTCTTTGAGCGTCCAATCGAACACCAAAACACCGTTGCATAGCACTGTTAAATCGAGCGTTATGCTGTTTGATCATGTTAATGATGATAACTCTGGAACAACATGCCTGCATAATAAGCAAAATGAGAATATATCTCCGCCATATCGCTATTCAATGTTGCGTCCAAGACTAACTTTTGAGCGTTTGATTTTAGTGATGGTACAAAGCCCTTGCCATCTATCAGGAACCAGTCCATAATAGCGTCCATTCCTGATGCGGGAAGTGAAAATTCCTTAATAATCAATATGTTGTTGATTGTTTTTAGGCTAAACACCCTGCATAGTGAATGTCTAAATAAGGCGCGTTGGCAGAGTGGCCATGCAGCGGATTGCAAATCCGTCCACCTCGGTTCGACTCCGGGACGCGCCTCCAAATTCTGAGCCCAGATGGTGGAATCGGTAGACACAAGGGATTTAAAATCCCTCGGCGTTCGCGCTGTGCGGGTTCAAGTCCCGCTCTGGGCACCATGTGTTAACGCCTTAATAAATAAGAAAAAACTGAAAGAATATTACCGCCACAAGGCGGTTTTTTTGTGCCTGTAATTTGGCCCGTGGCAGCAAAATGGCAGCGCTGTTTTTTGCCGGTATGCAGAAGTGATTTTTGATAAGTCCGCATTATTCATCGTGGTTGAATAATTAAAGCGCAAAACCCAACGATTTTTCTCCAGGAATGGCTGTGTGGCGGGGTTGAATTAATCGCACCTTTACCAGATGGCAGGGGCAGATTACACATCACCTCAACCACACGACCTGAATCACGCAAATCAGGCGTTCATAATGGCCAGTTGGAACATTTTCAGCAAAGCGCTCCCATGGCGGCCCCATCCGTATTGGGCTGGATGCGTTAATCACCTTGCCTCGGTATGAGACTGCCACATGCCATGACGAAGGTAGCTTTCGCGTCACGCTGAATCTTTTCAGTATCACAACTGAACTGCCGGTTACGTTGCGTCAGTCTGACGTCTCTCCAAATTCTATCCTTGAGTGCATAAGTTAGTTCGCATATTATGCACGCCTTTATGTTAATGATTATCATTTGCACAAAGGTGTGCTCAGGGAACCTATTCATGATAACTACGTGTACTTTCTCTTTTGATCCTGGTTGCTCCGCTTTGTCGCGGCGTGGATATTTGGCCATTATGATTTCGGCTGCGTTAGGGAGTGTCTCTTCGGTAGCACTCGCCGCAGAGGAAACGATTACCGTTGAAGCGTCGGCGGCTACGAAGGAAGACGCTTGGGGGCCGGCGCCAACTATCGTCGCCAAACGTAGCGCTACCGGTACGAAAACCGATACGTCAATCGAGAAGAACCCACAATCCGTATCGGTCGTCACCAGTGAAGAGCTTCAGATCCGTCAACCCGATACGGTAAAAGATGCATTGGGCTACACACCCGGTGTGTTTTCCGGTAACCGCGGCAGTTCCAATACCTATGATGTGGTGAATATCCGGGGATTCACGTCGGTCAATACTAACCAGTATTTGGATGGTCTTAAGCTACAGGGGGATAACTACTCGGAAGCCGTCCTGGATCCCTATATGCTTGAGCGCGTTGAAGTATTGCGCGGGCCGGTTTCTGTCCTTTATGGCAAAACCAGCCCCGGTGGGTTGGTTGCGCTGGTCAGTAAACGTCCGACGGCCGAGACGATCCGTGAAGTGCAGTTCAAAATGGGGACGGATAATCTCTATCAAACCGGGTTCGATTTTGGCGGCGCGCTGGATGATAGCGGGGTGTATACCTATCGGTTTACCGGTGTGGCGCGTAGCAGCGATGCGCAGCAGGATATGGCCAAGGAAAAGCGTTATTCCATTGCGCCGTCATTTAGCTGGCAGCCTGATCAGAACACTACATTTACCCTGTTAACGCATTTCCAAAATGATCCCTATACCGGGTTCTACGGGTGGTTGCCGCGTCAGGGAACGGTGAATCCGTATTTCGATGCCGATGGGCAGGCGCATAAGCTGTCGACCTCCTTCAATGAAGGGGAAGCGAGTAATAAGCTTTCACGTAACCAGAAAATGATCGGTTACAGCGCGGAACACGCATTCAATGACACCTGGATCGTAAGACAGAACCTGCGTTACATGCAGTTGGATTCCTATTATCGCGGCATTTATGGCTCCGGTGTTTCCTCTTCTCAATCATATGTATTAGATCGCGCATCGGTTATTTCCCGTGAGCATCTGAACAGCTTCACGGTTGATAATCAGGCTCAGGCTGCATTCTCAACGGCGGACGTCGAGCATACCGTGCTGTTCGGCGTCGATTATATGCGTATGCGCAATGATATCGACGCCTATTTCGGCTCCGCTTCGTCGCTGGATATGAGCAACCCCCTTTATGGGGACGACACGATTCCTTCTGATTCGTTGTTTGCCTGGAAGTATTTGAATCGTCAGGAACAAACGGGTTTTTATATACAGGATCAAGCGCAGTGGAAGCAGTGGCTGTTGACGATAGGCGGGCGTTATGACTGGTCGAAAACTTCGGCGCAAAATCGTAATTCAGGCTCGACCGAAGCCCGGAACGATGGGCAATTTACCTGGCGTGGTGGGATCAACTACCTGTTTGATAACGGCATAACGCCTTATTTTAGCTATAGCGAATCGTTTGAACCGACATCGGGCACCAATGCTGATGGGGGAACGTTCAAACCTTCGTTGGGTAAACAATATGAAGTTGGGGTGAAATATGCACCGAAGGATCGGCCGGTTGTTCTGACGGCTGCCGTCTATACCCTGACGAAGAGTAATAATCTGACCACTGATCTCTCTAATCCGAGTTTCAGTATTCAGACCGGGGAAATTCGTGCCCAGGGTGTTGAGTTGGAAGCTAAAAGCGCATTAAACCAGAATGTCAACATGACGGCGGCTTATTCCCATGTTGATGTGAAGTACACGCGGGATAATGCTTTGCAAGGGAAGCGACCCTACCAGATTCCTAATAACCAGGCGTCCTTATGGCTGGATTACACCTTCCGTGAAGCAGCGCTTAGCGGGGTGAGTATAGGATCAGGCGTCCGTTATATCGGCAGTTCGTATGGCGATGCCGACAATTCTTTCAAAGTTGCGCCATATGGTTTGCTTGATGCGATGGTGAAATACGATCTGGCGCGATTTGGCATGCCGGGATCCAGTATTGGCGTCAATGTGGAGAATCTGTTGGATCGTCAATACGTTGCCAGTTGCTACTCAGATTATGCCTGTTATTGGGGCAGTGAACGTCGTGTTACCGCCACGGCGACATTCAGATTTTAAATGTATACCGCCGTGGTTGTGGAACCACGGCGGTCATTGCGAGGGATGTTATACGCCAAGCTTTTTGTGGTATTCCGCACGGGTTTTCTTCAACTCGTCCGTTGCGGCCTTTGCTTGTTCCAGCTTGCCTGCATCAACCAGTGCAATAGCATCATCAATTTGTTTGAGTAGCTTACTTAAGCCTTCGTTAAATACTGCACTTTCAGCACCTTTATTAGCCTGCGGGTCAGCCTTCGCTTTAGTGGTGTGTTCCTTCAGCTTCAACAGTTCGGCCTTCAGTGTCGCAGCATCATTGGCATTGGATGCTGCTTTGTAGCTTTTTTGCATGGCTGACATTTCATCTCGTACTGCAGCGATACCAGAAACAGGCAGAAGTGCTGCGGATGCCGAAATGGCCAGACACATTGCGATAATCGTTTTTTTCATTGCTCACTCCAGGTTAAAAAGCCTTATAGGCGATGGGCTTGTTATTTTTCGGCAGTATTCATGAGCGGCTTCATGGGGTCAAATGGAATTTATATTACACTCAGCATAGTTATCTAAAACAATGTCTATTTCACGTGTAAAAAAACGGCAATTCATAATTAACTGCATGATGATTCAATATTTTTTACCATACTGATTTCAATGTAAATATTTATATATTTTTAAGCCCTTCTGCATAAGAAGCTATTGATTGGTTGTGTAATATTAACCATTATTAATGAGACTAAGATCTCTTATTTAGGTGACTACGATGAAGGTTATGAATTAACGACAATATCAATCTGAAATTGAGGGGGAATAATGTCCGCAATATGAAGCAAGTTATTTACGAGTTGTCGAATAATTAGACTTTCTCTCGATATCACCACGATACCGCAGTCATTCGCCGGATTTCCCTATGCCCAGGATGGGGCCAGCGGAATTCATGTTATTAGGCGGAGAGCAGCAAAAGAGCAACATTAATGTGTTGAACTTAATTGTTGCTGATATGGCTGATTATGGATTGGGCGTTTTTTCTTTCTTGTATCGCCACAACCATTTCCCACTGGCCATGCGACGGTAGAAAAGGATACCTCGCACGATCCAGTCGAAAAACATGCCCATCCATACGCCAACGACGCCGAAGCCAAGCATAACGCCCAGTATATAACCAGCTATAACCCGGCATCCCCACATGCCTGCCAAAGCAACCCACATGGTGTAACTGGCGTCTTTAGCGCCCTTGAGGCCGGCGGGTAACACCCAGGAAGCCGCCCAGGCTGGCATGAACAGCGCATTAAGCCATATCAGTTCCTTGGCAACCTTTATGACATCGGGCTCATTGGTATAGAACGATGACAGCCAACCAGCCATAGGAACGGATAGGATCCCCAATGCACAAAGTCCAATGTTGGATAACCAGAAAATGTGTTTAAGCTGGCGTACCGACTGGGCAATTTGGCCTTTCCCCAAGCGGGTTCCTACGATGATGGTTGATGCTGCGCCGAGGGAGTTCCCTGGTAGGTTGATCAACGCCACAATAGAAAACGCGATAAAATTACCGGCAATGACTTCGGTTCCCATACCTGCGACAAAACGTTGAGTAATCAGTTTTCCGATGTTAAACATGACGGATTCAATACTGGCGGGAATGCCAATACTTAGTACCTCGTAGAGGATCGCTGTTGTAAAAGGGTAAAAGTAGCTTTTAAACGAAATACGTAACGCGCCATTGAACCCTTTCATTAAGGTTAAAATGACAAATAAGGCGCCGATATAACGTGAAAGCGTAATGCCTAAACCTGCGCCAATAAATCCCAATCCGTGCCAGGGGCCGATACCGTAAATTAGAATGCCGCTGATTATAATATTCAGGATATTCATAGCGATATTAATCAGCATAGGCAGCCGGGTATTGCCAGCGCCACGCAGTGCACCGCATCCGACGAGCGCTATCGCTATAGCCGGATAACCCCAAACGGTCAGACGAAGGAATGTTAAAGCCAGTGTTTTTACCGCTGGTTCAGCGCTCCAGGCGATAAGGTTGATGATGGTAGCGCCGGATAATTCAACCACCCCAACCAGCACAAAGGACACCAGAACCAGTAACGACATGGATTGCCTGGATGCTTGCAGAGCCATATATCGCTTACGCTGCCCGAGATTGAAAGCGACGACAACTGCCGTACCAAGAGCTACCGCTGTGAAAAAGGCGATGACCAGCATGTTGAAGCTATCGGCCAATCCGACAGCCGCCATCGCTTCTTTACCTAACCAACTGACGAGGAATGTACTGAAAATCCCCATCAGAACAACGCAAAGCCCTTCAATAAAGATCGGCAGCGCCAGTGGCATGATTTCACGTTTGAGCAAAACGCGGTTTGAGCGGCGTTTTCTATACCAAGAGGTATCGCGTAGCGTACTTAACAGCTGTTTGGCTGTACTCAAGATCGTATTACCTGTTTTTGATTTGAAGCGGGGAGGAGACCTGACTTTTACTCGTTTTTTGCGGTTGAGCCCGTTCATTTAGCCATGGTTATCCTGGAGCATAGAAGCAGTGTGCACTATGTCGCTGATCCGTACCATGATCAAAGAAGGGGAATTGGGGCATTCTCGCGCTGTTGTCGCACATTGGGTGTTGGGGTATCAAATGGTTTTCTGCGGTGATTATAAACACCCTTTGCGTATGAAACAGTACGGCGGCACGATTTAGTTGAAACATGATTTTATATTGAAATTCCCATGATATGTTGCTGCCCCGGCAAGGATAGCCGTTTTGATCTTCTGTCATGTAAACGGAATCACCACTCACTGAGAATTAGTTGCATCTGCATTGCGGTTCACGAGAGAAGATCTGTAAAGTAACAGGAGGCGACCATATTCTGGGTTTTCAGAGCAATATTATGAATGTAAACGATCGTGTTACGGTAAAAACGGATGGTGCTACTCGCAGGGAGGGCGTGATTCTGGCGGTAGAGATGTTTCAGGAAGGCGTTATGTACCTGGTGGCGCTGGATGATTATCCCGATGGGATTTGGTTTTTTAACGAGCTCAACAGCCCGGAAGGGGTCTTTGTTGAGCCGGAAAGACTTTGAAATAAACGGCCCGATACAGCAACCGCTGTATCGGGCATATCAGTCAGAACGTTTCCCAGTTATCGCTGCCGGTCTTGGCGTGCGGTTTCCCAAGCTGCAGATTTGTTGTCGTGGCCGCCGTTGTCGCCAATGCTGGCTTGGCTGGCGTGATGAATGACGAACCCGCGTGATTGGCGAGTTTGAATGCGGCTACGGCGTGAGTCAGTATTGATGCCTGTTCCTCAAGTGACGCGGCGGCTGCCGATGCTTGCTGTACCAATGCCGCATTCTGTTGCGTTGTGCTGTCCATTTCCGTAATCGCCTGACCGACCTGGCTGATCCCTCTGCTCTGTTCGTCAGATGCGGAGGCGATCTCATTCATAATATCGGTGACGTTGGTTACTGCATGGACGATTTCGTGCATTGTCTGCCCAGCTTTATCAACCAGGGCGGAGCCATTGTTGACTAGGGTAACTGATTCAGAAATCAGATTTTCAATCTCCTTGGCGGCTTGAGCACTGCGCTGCGCCAGATTACGAACTTCACCTGCGACAACGGCAAAACCACGTCCTTGTTCGCCTGCCCGCGCCGCTTCTACCGCAGCATTCAGCGCCAGAATGTTGGTCTGGAAGGCAATGCTGTTGATGACATTGGTGATTTCAGAGATTTTACGGGAACTGCCGGAGATACTGTTCATCGTGTTGATGACATTTTCAACGATTTCGCCACCTTGACGCGCTTTTCCGGAGGCATTTGATGCCAATTGGCTGGCATGGTGGGCGTTATCCGAGTTTTGTTTTACTGTGGCGGTCAACTGCTCCATGCTGGCGGCCGTCTGTTCGATAGCTGCAGCCTGCTGTTCCGTTCTGGAGGCAAGGTCTTTGTTACCGGCGGTAATTTCTGTCGTACCCTGATAAATAGAGCCCGCACTATCACGAACCGTTGAAACCGTATGCACCAGTGATGCCTGCATTTGTTGGACATTCTGGCCGAGAATCCCCATCTCGTTTCGACCGAAACGTTCATCGGATTGAGTCAGGTCGCCTTGCGCAATGCGTTGGATGCGAGTGACCAGAACATTCATCGGTTTAATCAACGTGCCACGCAAGAACATGAATGTCAGCAAGGTCATCACTGCGGCAATCACAAAGCTGATCGCCATCAGTGAATAACCTAACATGGCTTGATGTTGAGCTTCGGCATTCAGTGCCTTGGCGCGTTCTGTCCGAAATGCAATCGCTTTCAGCAGCGGCTTATTGTATTCCGCATCCAGTACGCGAACTTCATCTGCCTCATGATTCAGTATTTCTTCAAAATAACCGTCTTTGGCTGCCTTCAACATCGGCAGGATGCCTTTTTCGATATAATCGTTGTAAGCCTTTTTCAGATCGGGATCCAAAGCGATATCCGTATCGGTTTTAACGGTCCGGTTTTCATAGATATTGAACGCATCTTTTGACATTACGATGCGTTGTTCGGCTTGCTTTATATTGTTGTTAAATACCTCCGTATCTCCAACGCGAACAGCAGCTCCAGCCTGAATAATAAGCAATCGGGCGGTTCTGAGATGGTTGGAACTGTTGGAGAGACCTAGACGGACGTCGATTTCCTGGGTGACATAATCCAGATTTTGGTTAGCGCGAACCAGAAAATAGCTGGCGGTACCAATAGCCAGAGCAAACATCAGCATGATGCCGCCCAGAATGATGACAAATAACGGTACCAGACCAAGGTTACTCAATATGCCCGCTTTACCCTGTTGATTTGATTTTGACATCATTTTCATATCCATATCGCTCGTTTCAGGAAAAATGAATCATCGCTTGCTGTGTGTACTACCGACATAACCTGAGAGTGTTAACTTATGGAAACATTAGCGCAACAATTTTGCTCGCGTATTACGAACATAGCCTAGCATCTATGATGTGAAACATTCATACATTTCAGTGCGATTTTGATCACGAATCTGGTGGCTGAAAAAGTCTCTTTCTGCTGTTAACCGTTTTCATTATTAAGTAATTAAATGGGATCTGAAGAAACCAGCTCAACTGGTTGGATATGTTAAAAATTGATATCCCACTCATAGTGGGATATCACCGTTGTTTTGATGGTGTGGCGATTATTCTGTGCAAACATGCGCGATATGAAGGAAATAAGCGCTATTGGCATTTGTATAGATAGCGACAGCTTGAACGTTTCTCGAACGAGCATAATGTCGGCAATAAAGGGCTCCAATGATCCAGGCATGTATCATGTATGCAGTAGCCCCCATGCATTTAATGGTATCTCCATTTTTCTTGCAATAGAGAACCTGGTTGAGTGTGTTTCCCGCTGAGAATAGCAGGCATGTTTGTGTACGGCGGTAGGCAGGGCTATTTATGAGGATGTAATGAGAACCGTTACATTACTTATTCCAGTAATCGTAACCTGAGTTTTTGAAAATCGCGTATTGCTTTCCAGGTTCCTGCTCAATATTCAGCTCTTGCCACACACTATTCTCTGTTTGCCAGCGACATTGCTGGCAAATGAGCACTTATATAACTAATCTATTCGCTAATAGCGCATGTAAACAGAATGAAAGAATATGCAGAGTTTACATAACGTATTGATTTATTTTAAATAATTCGTATATTGTTTTGACTTAACGAGATTTTTGGGAGTGTTGTTGGTTGTTTTATGTTCAGAAAAATTTCATTGGAAGGCAAAAATAGTGAAATGTTGTAAGTGAGATCCTTTTAAAATGTGACATGCATCACACTTTTATCAAAATGCTCTCTGGCTTTCGTTGTATGAGTCATGGCTAAGGCGGTAGAGTGGCAGGAATTAGGATTAATCCTATGCTCTGGGTATGGGCGGAAAAGTGAAGCCAGGAAGGATACATCTGTGGTAACGGACAACGAGAGCGTGGAGTACATCAACACAGTTGATACTGCATTTTCGTCGTAGATAACACTATAACGCTTTAAATAATCTGGCACCGATAGTTTTCATGCCACCTATGGAGAGTGACTGTTTAACCGGGCGATACGTTATATCACCTAACTGAAGTTTAAAACATAGCCTGTCGGGATGGGATTATGGGTACCTCTGAATTACTCAAGCACATTTATGACATCAATTTGTCTTACTTGTTACTTGCTCAACGGTTAATCAACGACGAAAAGGCATCTGCTATGTTTCGTCTCGGCATAAATGAAGAGATGGCCGATACGCTGATGCAGCTTACTTTGCCGCAGATGGTCAAGCTGGCCGAAACCAATCAACTGATATGTCATTTCCGCTTCAGTGATCACAATACGATTAAGCTTCTGACTCAAGAGTCACGTGTTGATGATTTGCAGCAAATTCATACCGGAATCTTATTATCTAGTCATTTATTACAAGAGTTGTCTTCTAAAGAAGAAAACCTGCCTAAGAAAAGGGCATGATGATGGCGGAAAAAAGCATTGTTCAAGAAGCGAAAGATATTCAGTTAGCGATGGAGCTGATATCTCTTGGCGCTCGCTTACAGATGCTGGAAAGTGAAACCCAGCTGAGTCGTGGGCGTTTAATCAAATTGTATAAAGAATTGAGAGGGAGTCCCCCACCTAAAGGTATGCTGCCTTTTTCTACTGACTGGTTCATGACATGGGAACAGAATATTCATTCGTCCATGTTCTATAACGCCTATTTATTTTTGCTGAAAAATGGTCAGCATAGTGGCGTAGAGGCAGTTATAAGGGCTTACCGCCTCTATCTGGAGCAATGTGCTCCACAAAGCGATGCTCCTCTGCTAGCGTTGACCCGGGCGTGGACATTAGTGCGTTTTGTTGATAGTGGCATGCTGCAGCTATCCTCTTGTAATTGCTGCAAAGGCATGTTTATCACTCATGCTCATCAACCTAAAAACGGGTTCGTCTGCAGTCTGTGTCAACCTCCTTCCCGAGCAGTAAAAAGACGTAAACTTTCTCCGCATGTTGCCGATATGATACCTCAACTGCTGGATGAACAGGTCAAGCACGCCGTCTGAGCCTGATTCGTGATTCTGTCACTGTGAGTTCAAGTGACGGAATCTTTCCAAGCAAGTGTTGTTAAGGCTCTACAGTACTTATGCCTTGCCCAACCACCTTTGCTATTTTATAAGGAATTCTTGTGCTGGTTATATTGGGTTATCTTGTCACTATAGGCTCCATACTGGGCGGTTATCTTATCGTTGGCGGTGAGCTGGGAGCTCTTTATCAACCCTCAGAGTTACTGATCATTGGTGGTTCGGCAATAGGTGCTTTTATTGTCGGTAATACGGGCAAGGGAATCAAAGGGACATTGCGTGCGCTTCCAACCCTATTCAAAGGTTCCAAATATACCAAAGCTGTATATATGGATCTTATGGCTGTTCTATTCCGTCTGATGGCCAAATCTCGCCAACAGGGTATGCTTTCGTTAGAGTTTGACATTGATAATCCTAAAGAAAGTGAGATCTTCTCAACTTATCCACGAATTCTGTCCGATAATTATGTTATTGAGTTTGTCACCGACTATCTTCGATTAATGGTTAGTGGAAACATGAATGCGTTTGAAATAGAGACGCTAATGGATGAAGAAATCGAAACGGTTGAGCATGAAATCGAAGTCCCTGCGACCAGCCTTAACCTGATGGGTGATGGCTTGCCGGCTTTCGGTATTGTTGCAGCAGTGATGGGGGTGGTTCATTCTCTGGCGTTTGTCGACCGTCCGGCTGCTGAGTTGGGGATGATGATTGCCCATGCAATGGTAGGGACATTTCTTGGTATTTTATTGGCTTATGGTTTTGTTTCTCCTTTAGCGTCTTTATTACGTCAAAAAAATTCAGAAAAAATTAAAGTATTACAATGTATTAAGGTTACTTTGTTGTCGAGCCTTAATGGCTATGCACCGCAGATCGCTGTTGAATTTGGTCGTAAAACGCTGTATTCCACGGTACGTCCTTCATTCACTGAAATGGAAGATCATATTCGTAGCGTAAAAGCTCCACCGCAGCAGGCAGCGGAAAATGACGCATGAAACATCAACATCCCATTATCCGCAAAAAACGTAAATCGGGACATGCGGCTCATCATGGCGGTTCATGGAAAATTGCCTATGCTGACTTTATGACAGCCATGATGGCACTTTTCTTGGTTATGTGGCTTATCGCTATTTCATCTCCATCCCAGCTAGCTCAGATTGCTGAGTATTTTCGTACACCCTTGAAAATTGCGATTACATCCGGGCCCAAAATGAGTGATGCATCAAATCCTATACCGGGCGGAGGGGCTGATCCGACTCATCAGGAAGGGGATGTATCGAGGCAGATCGATACGATGGATGGACGACTCGAAGAAATAAAACTCAATAAATTGCGTGAGCGTCTTGATCAGTTGATCGAAGCTGATCCGCGTTTACGTGCACTGCGGCCTCATTTATTGATCGAAATGGTTGATGAAGGGTTGCGTATACAGATAATTGATAGCAACAACAGGCCTATGTTTAAAACCGGTAGTGCTCAGGTAGAACCTTACATGAGTGATATTTTGCGAGCTATAGCGCCGATACTTAATGATATCCCTAATAAAATCAGCCTCTCTGGACACACTGATGATGCAAGGTACGCGACAGGGGAAAGAGGTTATAGCAACTGGGAGTTGTCTGCCGATCGAGCAAATGCATCACGACGCGAGTTGATTGCTGGAGGATTGACTGAAGGTAAAGTACTTCGGGTTGTAGGGATGGCTGATACAATGAACTTAAAGCAAGCCAAAGATGGCAGCGATGCTATCAACCGCCGTATCAGTCTGGTTGTGCTAAATAAGCAGGCACAGGAAAATATCGAGCGTGAGAATGCTGAAAGTAGTGCCGTCAACATTGATAAAATAGAGAATTTGCAGAATATGGGGTTGGATAAGTCTAAATCTGTCGATGGCTCTGCCGAAAACAGTAATGGTATGACTTTACCACAACCCGAGACTAACGGGACGCCTGCGCCGGCTGCAACCGGGGCTCCTGCTCAAGCACCGGTTCCGGCAGTGGCACCAGCATCGGGCGCGAATGGAGCATCGACACCAGGTCGTCGGCAGCCGACAACTGCGTTGCCTGCCGCACCTGATAGTCAGGCGACACCTTCTTCAATAAGCCGCGATTCACAGCAGAGGTGACCCACGTGAGCATGGACATGAGTGCTTTCTATCAAACATTCTTTGATGAAGCAGATGAATTGCTGGCGGATATGGAGCAGCATTTATTGCAGCTTGATCCATCAGCTCCTGATACGGAACAAATGAACGCCATATTCCGCGCTGCTCACTCGATTAAAGGGGGCGCAGGAACTTTCGGTTTTACTATATTACAAGAAACCACGCATCTATTAGAAAACCTGTTGGATGGTGCCCGTCGCGGAGAAATGCGACTGAGTACCGATATTATCAACCTGTTTTTGGAAACAAAAGATATCATGCAGGAACAGTTGGATGCTTATAAAACCTCGCAGGAACCCAATGCGGAAAGCTTTGAGTATATTTGCCAAGCTCTGCGTCAGCTCGCTCTGGAGTCAAAAGAAGAACCGAGCGCGTCTGAGTCTGTTCCTGCGGCAGTAGCAGTTAAAACAGAAAACGCTGTGGGTGGCCCGTCGGCATCAGCTGCTTCGGGACATGGCGGACTGTACATTTCCCTCACGAAACTGAAAGAGCAGGATATTCCCCAATTACTTGAAGAACTGGGAAATCTTGGAACCATCAAAGACACTCAGCAAACAAGCAATAGTGTTGATGTAATGCTGGAAACCTCCGCCAGTGAGGATGATATCAGTGCTGTGTTGTGTTTCGTTCTTGAACCCGATCAGATCAGTTTCAAGAATGCATCCGAGGGTTCTGGCGCCAATGAAGCGGCTCCGGTTCTTGCGGTTGAGGTAGTGCCTACCGCGCCGGCCATTGCTGAAGTGGCAGCCGTTCCAGAGGAATCTCAGCCCAAGTCTCAACCAAGTGCACCTGTCGCTAAGGCTGGTAGTGATGCAGGCAAGGCGAGGCCCAAAACCGGCGATACCAGCATCCGTGTTGCCGTGGAAAAAGTTGATCAGCTAATAAACCTGGTTGGTGAACTGGTCATTACTCAATCGATGATAGCTCAACGCTCAAGCGCTCTTGATCCTGTCGCTCATGGTGACTTACTTAACAGCATGGGGCAATTGGAACGCAATGCACGTGACCTTCAAGAGTCTGTTATGTCGATCCGTATGATGCCGATGGAGTACGTATTTAGCCGTTTCCCTCGACTGGTACGTGATTTGGCAGCCAAGTTGGGCAAAGAGGTTGAACTGACATTATTGGGTAGTTCGACAGAACTGGATAAGAGTCTGATCGAACGCATTATCGACCCATTAACCCATCTGGTTCGTAATAGCCTTGATCATGGTATCGAGTCGCCGGAAAAACGCATTGCGGCAGGCAAACCTGCGGTGGGTAATCTGACATTATCCGCTGAGCATCAGGGTGGGAATATTTGCATCGAGGTTATCGACGATGGTGCGGGCCTTAATCGTGAGCGTATTCTCGCCAAGGCTCTATCACAGGGAATGGCTGTTAGTGAAAGCATGACGGATGAAGATGTCGGAATGCTGATTTTTGCCCCTGGCTTTTCTACGGCGGAAAAAGTAACCGATGTGTCTGGCCGTGGCGTAGGTATGGATGTTGTTAAACGAAATATCCAGGAAATGGGCGGTCACGTTGAAATTCACTTTCAGAAAGGTAAAGGAACCACCATTCGAATTCTGTTGCCGTTAACTTTGGCCATCCTTGATGGGATGTCAGTGAAAGTCAGCGGTGAAGTATTTATTCTGCCATTAAATGCAGTAATGGAGTCTTTGCAGCCGCAGGCGGAAGACTTGTATCCGTTGGCCGGCGGAGAGCGAGTGCTGCAGGTTCGTGGCGAATATTTACCGTTGGTTGAGTTGTATCAGGTGTTTGATGTCGCAGAGGCCAAGACGGATGCTACTCAAGGTATCGTCGTAATACTGCAAAGTGCGGGGCGGCGTTATGCACTTTTAGTCGATCAGCTCATTGGTCAACATCAGGTTGTAGTTAAAAACCTGGAAAGTAATTATCGCAAGGTGCCGGGAGTTTCAGCCGCGACTATTCTAGGGGATGGTAGCGTAGCATTGATCGTCGATGTATCGGCGCTTCAGGCACTGTATCGGGAGAAGCGAGTGGCTGAAACCGCTGCTTGATAACAAGATGACGGTTATTAAATAAAGGTGACAAACATGACTGGACTTGCAAATGTTACGAAATTGGCTGGCGAGACAGTAGGTCAGGAATTCCTGATTTTTACTCTGGGCGATGAAGAGTACGGTGTTGATATTCTGAAAGTACAGGAGATACGCGGTTACGACCAAGTGACACGTATTGCCAACACGCCATCATTTATTAAGGGTGTGACAAATCTGCGCGGAGTTATTGTTCCGATTGTTGATTTACGTATCAAATTTGCACAGCAGGAAGTGGATTATGATGATAACACTGTTGTCATCGTGCTCAACCTTAGCCAGCGTGTAGTAGGTATCGTTGTTGACGGCGTTTCGGATGTGCTTTCCTTGACGGCAGATCAGATTCGTCCGGCGCCTGAATTCGCAGTGACTTTGTCGACGGAATATCTGACCGGGCTGGGTTCATTGGGCGAACGAATGCTGATTCTCGTTGATATCGAGAAATTATTAAGCAGTGAAGAGATGGCCTTGGTTGATAGCGTTACAAAAATCTAATAATCGCTAAATGGGGGCCACTTCGGTGGCCCTTAGTTTTATTTAAATCCGCTACTTTCTACAATTTTTCACGGTAATGTTACAACAGATGCTAATGCATCGATAATAGTTATATAAATAAGGCTAGATATGCTTAATCGTATAAAAGTTGTCACCAGTTTGATTATTGCACTGGGGTTATTTAGTGCGCTTCAAATTGCTTCGGGTGGTCTATTTTTTCATGCTTTAAAATCAGACCGAGAAATATTCAAAGTTACTCAGGTAATTAATCAGCAAAAATCTGAGCTAGACTCTACGTGGTCTTATCTCTTGCAGACACGCAACACGTTGAACCGTGCTGGAACCCGATATGCACTTGATGTGTCCGGTGGAAAATCTGGTGGAGTTAGCGCTAATGATTTGATCGCTTTGGCCAAAAAGCAGTTAGTTGTTGCTAATGCCCATTTCGCTAATTATGAAAAGATACCCTATGTTGAACAGCAAGACGCCGTTGTAGCACAGGCGATAAAAGAGAATTATAACGCATTAAACAGTGCGCTAAATGAGTTAATCGTTTTTATTTCCAACGGACAGCTAAAAGAATTTTTTGATCAGCCGACACAAAGTTTCCAGGACAAATTTGAAAAGGCCTATTACTCTTACAAAGAGTCTTACGATAAAGTATACAATCAAGCGATCGTGGAAAATAATTCGGCCTATTCTTCTTCGATTTGGATTCTCGGTTCAGTGGCCGTATTACTGCTGATAATGGTGCTTATGATGTGGGTGAGTATTACTCGTTCGCTGATTTATCCACTGAACTCGTTGATAGAACATATTCGCCAGATGGCTAAAGGTGTTTTGACAACACGTATTGATTTCCATGGTTCCAATGAGATGGGCATTCTGGCTGATAATTTACGGCATATGCAGAGTGAGTTCATCACGACGGTCAGTGCTGTCCGGCATGGAGCTGAAGCCATTTACACTGGTGCTAGCGAGATTAGCGCTGGCAATAATGATCTTTCTTCCAGAACGGAACAACAAGCTTCATCTCTTGAAGAAACAGCCGCCAGCATGGAACAACTGACAGCGACTGTGAAGCAGAATGCGGAGAATGCTCGCCAGGCTAGTCAATTGGCGCTGAATGCGTCGGAAACCGCGCAGAAAGGCGGTAAGGTTGTTGATAATGTGGTGAAAACCATGCACAACATTGCTGGGAGTTCGCAAAAAATCGCAGATATTACCAGCGTGATTGATGGTATTGCATTTCAGACCAACATATTGGCGCTCAATGCTGCAGTAGAAGCAGCCAGAGCGGGCGAGCAAGGTCGTGGTTTTGCCGTTGTCGCGGGTGAAGTAAGAAGTCTTGCTCAACGCAGTGCTCAGGCAGCCAAAGAAATCAAATCGCTCATTGATGATTCTGTCAGCCGTGTGGATGAAGGCTCGATCCTGGTTGAAAGTGCAGGTGAGACCATGGGAGAAATCGTCAGCTCGGTGACTCGCGTGACGGATATTATGGGTGAGATTGCATCTGCATCTGATGAGCAAAGCCGTGGAATAGAACAGGTCGGACTGGCCGTCACTGAAATGGATCAGGTCACTCAACAAAATGCCGCTTTGGTGGAGGAATCTGCAACAGCTGCTGTTGCTCTTGAAGAGCAGGTACGCATTTTGAATCAGGCTGTTGCGGTTTTTCAGTTGCCTGTCAGTGGGAAATCGATGGCACAATCAGTGAGTCATGATCATGCCAGAGTGAGCGCTCCGAAAGTTGGGCTAGTGAAGGTTGCATCAGATAGAAAAGAAAGCAAAGCATCGGATAACTGGGAAAAATTCTAGCGTATAGCGTTTGGTGGTTCGATAAGTCTGGAATGGCGGTGTTGAGTAAGCTGATAGGTTGCATTTTGTCATGCAACCTATTGGTTAGGTTGTTATTCGGGCTGTCATGTTTATGTGATCAATAGAAGTAGCCAGAACTTGACGGCTTCAATTGTTGTCAGTTTGTGGCATGAAGTGATTATTTCCTGAGTGTTTTTGGGCAAAGAGAGGATGAATTCTGCTCAGAGGATCCATTTTTTGGGATAGTTGCAACAGTTTTTGATTTTTGTTGTGCAATGCACGCTGGTTTAGTTAAAGAAAGGTTCATTTTGGCCGATTGATATGGGTAATGCCGGGCTAGAGTATGGGGTGTTCGAAACGTTGTGATGGGCGCCAGCGGTCTACAGGTCGGCAAATGTATAGCACTGGGTTTACTCCGAGGATGCTGAGTAACCTGGTGCTGATAGGGAACTCATAAAATACAGAACAGATACAGGTTCGATCGAAGGTATCCATACCTGTTTCCTGGCTGGAGGACGTAGGTCGGCATTGTGGAATGTGTGTTGTTTTATCGTACCATGCAAAAATGGATGCCTGAATGACAGTGAAAGGTCTATGCATTTCATAATAGGAAATCTAATTGGAAAACAATAAGATAATCTATTCATATTCGGGCGGTTAGATATGAAGAATACACCATCGCCAAATCGTTCAGGTTCCACATCTATTTTAAGTCAGATGGTAGAACGGTTGCCTCTGTCTGATACTCACTTCCGGCGTATCAGTCAGTTGATTTATCAGAGAGCCGGTATTGTTCTAGCCGATCACAAGCGGGAGATGGTCTATAACCGCCTGGTTCGTCGTCTTCGATTGTTGGGGATTAATGATTTTGGCCAGTATCTGGCGTTGTTGGAATCCGATCCTAATAGCTCTGAATGGCAGGCATTCGTTAATGCATTGACGACGAATCTCACTGCTTTTTTCGTGAGGCGCATCACTTTCCTATTCTGGCTGAGCATGCCCGTAAACGACCAGGTGGTTATAGTATCTGGAGTACAGCTGCATCGACGGGGGAAGAACCATATTCTCTGGCAATGACGTTGGCAGAGGTTTACGGCGATCGTTCTGGTAGTTGTCAGGTTATCGCCAGTGATATCGACACTCAGGTTTTGGAGAAAGCATCGGCGGGGATTTATCGCCAGGAAGAGTTGCGCTCACTTTCACCCCAGCAATTACAGCGTTTCTTTTTGAAGGGAACAGGTCCACATAGCGGTTTAGTTCGTGTGCGACCGGAATTGTCGTCGATGATACATTTTCAGCAGGTCAACCTATTAGCTCCAGATTGGGCTGTCCCGGCGCCATTTGATGCGATTTTTTGTCGTAACGTAATGATTTATTTTGATAAAGAAACACAAGAACGCATTCTGCGCCGCTTTGTCCCGTTGCTGAAGCCTGGCGGGTTGTTATTTGCCGGACATTCAGAGAATTTTAGTCAGATAAGTAAAGAGTTTTATCTGCGCGGGCAGACTGTATATGGGCTGGCTAAGGAAAGATAATGAGTAAAATAAAAGTATTGTGTGTTGATGATTCTGCGTTAATGCGCCAGATCATGACTGAAATCATTAATAGCCATCCCGATATGGAAGTAGTCGCTACAGCCCCTGACCCATTGGTGGCGCGTGACCTTATTAAAAAATTCAATCCGCAGGTATTGACGCTGGATGTGGAAATGCCGCGGATGGATGGGTTGGATTTTCTTGAAAAACTGATGCGTCTTCGCCCTATGCCGGTAGTCATGGTTTCGTCTTTGACAGGAAAAGGTTCAGAAATTACGTTGCGTGCTCTGGAACTGGGTGCGATTGATTTTGTCACGAAGCCCCAATTGGGTATTCGTGAAGGGATGTTGGCCTATAGTGAGTTGATCGCTGAAAAAATACGCATGGCTGCCAAAGCTCGTTTACCTCAGCGTAATACAACGGTAACGCCGACTCTTGTTATGCCAAGTACGCCGTTGTTGAGTAGTGAAAAATTAATTGCAATCGGTGCATCAACGGGTGGAACGGAAGCCATCAGGCATGTATTACAGCCTCTTCCGCCAACCAGTCCGGCATTGTTGATCACTCAACATATGCCACCTGGATTTACTAAATCTTTTGCTGAACGCCTGAATAAATTGTGTCAGATTACAGTGAAAGAAGCGGAAGATGGTGAGCGTGTTTTACCTGGTCACGCTTATATAGCTCCGGGAGCTCGCCACCTTGAGTTGATGCGCAGTGGTGCAAACTATCAAGTAAAATTGCATGATGGCCCGCCGGTCAATCGTCATCGCCCTTCGGTTGACGTGTTGTTTCATTCTGTAGCACAGTACGCGGGCCGGAATGCTGTTGGGGTTATTCTGACGGGAATGGGGAACGATGGTGCGGCAGGTATGCTGGAATTGCATCAGGCAGGGGCTTACACCATTGCACAGAATGAAGCCAGTTGTGTGGTATTCGGTATGCCGCGAGAGGCTATTGCACTCGGTGGTGTCGATGAGGTGGTGGATTTGCACCAGGTGAGTCAGCGCATGCTGGCACAAATTTCTGCTGGACAGGCATTACGTATATAGCAGCTCCGGGTGAGCAATAATATTTAGGAGTAAGTATGGCTGATAAAGAACTCAGGTTTTTAGTAGTGGATGATTTTTCGACGATGCGTCGTATTGTTCGAAATCTACTAAAAGAGCTGGGCTTTAATAATGTAGATGAAGCGGAAGATGGTGCGGATGCGCTGAATAAGCTTCGTGCAGGCGGTTTCGACTTTGTAATATCAGACTGGAATATGCCTAATATGGACGGGTTGGAATTGTTGCAGGCGATCCGAGCCGATGGTGCTCTTTCCAAGCTCCCAGTCTTGATGGTGACTGCTGAGGCTAAGAAAGAAAACATTATTGCCGCCGCACAAGCGGGTGCGAGTGGTTATGTTGTTAAACCTTTTACTGCCGCAACACTTGAAGAAAAGCTTAGCAAGATTTTCGAAAAGCTGGGTATTTAAGGAGATGCCATGAATCCACATCCGATGCCCTCTAGCGATCAAGCCACTGCCACAGAGATAATATCTCGCATCGGGCAATTGACTCGCATGTTGCGTGACAGCCTAAAAGAACTTGGTTTGGATCAAGCGATTGCCGAAGCTGCAGAAGCTATTCCTGATGCTCGTGATCGACTTGATTATGTTGTCCAAATGACTGCGCAGGCGGCAGAACGTGCGCTAAGTTGTGTGGAAGCCGCTCAGCCGCGACAGAATCAATTGGAGGTTGAAGCAAAATCTCTAAAAGATCGTTGGGATCAATGGTTTGAAAACCCAATTGAACTAGCGGATGCTCGTGAGTTGGTGACAGATACTCGTAATTATCTTGAGACGGTTCCTGACCATACGGGGTTCACTAATGCCCAATTGCTGGAAATCATGATGGCGCAGGATTTCCAGGATCTTACTGGTCAGGTTATCAAAAGGATGATGGATGTCGTTCAGGAAATAGAGAAGCAGTTGTTGATGGTGTTGCTGGAAAATATTCCAGACAAACCATCTGCAGATCGACGTGCTAATGATGGGCTGCTTAACGGACCTCAAGTTGATAAGACTGCTGCTGGAATTGTCTCCAATCAGGATCAAGTCGACGATTTGCTGGATAGTCTGGGATTCTGATTATCACGAGCCATATAGCAGACGCCTGGTTTCCGTGGTTCAAGGCATGTGGATTTTTACGATCGAGAGGAACCATCTCGATCGTAAATTCCCACGGTGTTTTATGTTCCAATAAAATAAATAGCCACCAGTTTTCTTCTTTTTTCCATCCATAAAGTTTCTCCGTATTTGTCATGCTAACGCTGTATATCTTTAATATCGAACAGCGCAAACAGGAACAGCCGTAGTGGCAGATGATAGCGATCTGGAGAAAACAGAAGCTCCTACCCCCCACCGAAAGGAAAAAGCTCGAGAAGAAGGTCAAATCCCTCGCTCGCGTGAGCTAACGTCCATCATGATGTTGGTCGTTGGGTTGGGTATCTTGTGGATGGCCGGAGATATTGTTGCCCGCCGTCTAGCGCTATTGCTGAGCCAGGGGTTGTTTTTCACCCATGAAATGATCAGTGACGACAAACAGATGCTCAAACATATGTTGGGCCTGCTCAAGTTGGGAGGCTCGGCCTTGGTTCCTATTATCCTGGGGACGGTTGTTGTAGCAATCGCCGCTCCGGTCATGCTGGGGGGGTTGATTTTTTCTACCAAACAGATGGAGTTCAATCTGAATAAGTTGAACCCCATTTCTGGGATAAAACGTTTAGTGTCATCGCAGATGTTGGCGGAACTGTTTAAGGCTATCCTCAAGGCTGTGGTCGTCGGGGGCATTACCAGCTTATTCCTATGGCATAATTGGCAGGATATACTGCGGCTGGTGTCTGAACCACTATTCAGTGCGGTGACTGATTCGTTACATTTTGCGATTTTTTGTGGTTTTTTTGTACTTATTGGTTTGATCCCAATGGTCGGATTTGATGTGTTCTGGCAGATATGGAGCCATCTCAAGAAATTGAGAATGAGCAAACAGGATATCCGTGATGAATTTAAACAGAATGAGGGTGATCCCCATGTCAAGGGCCGCATTCGTCAGTTGCAGCGAGCTATGGCCCAGCGGCGTATGATGGCAGATGTGCCTAAAGCGGATGTAATCGTCACCAACCCGACGCATTATGCTGTGGCCTTGCAGTACAATGAACAAAAAATGAGTGCACCGAAAGTGCTTGCGAAAGGTGCCGGAGAGATAGCCTTGAAAATCAGAGAATTAGGTAATGAGCATAAGATACCTATTCTTGAGGCTCCTCCGCTGGCCCGGGCACTGTATAAACATTCCGAGATTGGCAAGAATATTCCTTCCACTCTTTATGCCGCAGTTGCGGAAGTTCTTGTCTGGGTCTACCAGATTAAGCGCTGGAAACGTGAAGGAGGGATTGTCCCTCGTAAACCAACGAATTTACCTGTGCCAGATTCACTGGACTTTGCTAAAGAGAACATAATTGATGGCTAATCTGGCTTCATTGCTGCGCCTGCCAGGCAATTTCAAAGATACACAGTGGCAAATATTAGCAGGACCCGTGCTGATCCTGATGATTTTGTCAATGATGGTGTTGCCATTACCACCGTTTATCCTTGATTTGCTGTTTACTTTCAATATCGCATTATCCGTGATGGTTCTACTCGTCGCGATGTTTACGCAGCGCACGCTGGATTTTGCTGCTTTCCCGACGATCCTACTGTTCTCAACATTGTTGCGTCTTTCGCTTAACGTAGCGTCTACCCGTATCATTCTGCTGGAAGGGCATACTGGGGCGGCAGCGGCTGGGCGGGTGGTTGAAGCATTTGGTCATTTCCTGGTCGGAGGCAACTTTGCCATCGGGTTGGTGGTTTTTATCATACTGATACTTATAAATTTTATGGTAATTACCAAAGGTGCCGGCCGTATTGCGGAAGTGGGTGCCCGTTTTGTTCTTGACGGTATGCCAGGTAAGCAGATGGCGATCGATGCGGATCTTAATGCCGGCCTGATTGGTGAGGCTGACGCTAAGCGCCGTCGTTCAGAGGTCGCTCAGGAAGCTGATTTCTATGGTTCAATGGATGGTGCGAGTAAGTTTGTGCGTGGCGATGCCATCGCCGGGCTGGTTATCATGGCCATTAATGTTATCGGAGGACTGCTGGTCGGGGTTCTTCAGCATAATATGCCGCTTGGTAAGGCCGCAGAAAGTTATACCTTGCTGACCATCGGCGATGGGTTAGTTGCCCAAATACCTGCATTGGTTATTTCAACTGCAGCTGGTGTTATTGTTACTCGGGTAAGCACGGATCAGGATGTCGGCGAACAGATGGTGACCCAACTGTTCAATAACCCGCGAGTGATGGTTCTGAGTGCTGCAGTGTTGGG
Source organism: Musicola paradisiaca NCPPB 2511 (assembly GCF_000400505.1). NCBI lineage: Bacteria > Pseudomonadati > Pseudomonadota > Gammaproteobacteria > Enterobacterales > Pectobacteriaceae > Musicola > Musicola paradisiaca. Next base: position 1,788,141 of record NZ_CM001857.1, read on the forward strand.
GTTGATGGGGTTGGTACCCGGAATGCCCAACTTCGTGTTTTTGTTGTTCACGACTATTTTGCTTGGCCTGGCGTGGTGGATGCGTCATAGCGAAGAGAAAAAAGCTGCTCAGTCTGCAGTAGAGCCAACTAAAGCGGAAAGTCAGCAGCCTCAGATTGTTGAAGCCAATTGGTCTGATGTACAACTTGAAGATCAGCTAGGACTGGAAGTTGGTTACAGATTAATTCCTATGGTTGATTTTCAACAGAATGGCGAATTGCTGGGGCGAATTCGTAGTATCCGGAAAAAATTTGCACAAGAAATCGGATTTTTGCCTCCGGTTGTGCATATTCGCGATAACCTTGAGCTTCAACCGGCTAGCTATCGTATTTTTATGAAAGGGGTCGAGATCGGAAGCGGTGAAGCGCATCCAGGTCGTTGGATGGCCATTAATCCGGGAAATGCGGTTGGTAAACTTACCGGTGATATTACAAAAGATCCTGCGTTTGGATTACCCGCGGTATGGATTGACAGCGCGTTGAAAGATCAAGCGCAAGCTCAAGGATATACCGTGGTCGAGGCCAGTACGGTGGTTGCAACCCATCTTAACCATTTGCTTAATGTTCATGCCAGTGATCTGTTTGGTCGCCAGGAGGCCCAGCAGTTGATGGATCGGGTGTCAAAAGAGATGCCTAAGCTGACGGATGACTTTATTCCTGGGGTCGTGACGCTGACTGTATTCCATAAGGTTATGCAGAATTTGCTGGCGGAGCGTGTGTCTATTCGTGATATGTACACGATTTTAGAAACGTTGGCTGAACATGCCCCAGTGCAGAAAGATCCGAATGAACTCACTGTGGTTGTTCGTGTTGCATTGGGACGTGCAATCACTCAGCAATGGTTCCCTGGGAAAGATGATATACAGGTTATCGGTCTTGAATCGACGCTGGAGCGCGTACTGTTGCAGGCACTACAAAATGGCGGAGGGTTGGAGCCTGGGTTGGCCGATCGTTTGTTAAGTCAGTCTCAGGATGCAGTGCAACATCAGGAAATGCTTGGTGCACCTCCTGTACTGCTGGTCACTCATGCATTGAGACCACTATTGTCGCGTTTTCTCCGACGTAGCCTGCCACAACTTGTTGTGCTGTCTAATCAGGAGATTACGGATACTCGTCAGATCCGGATGACATCGATCATCGGCGGAGCTGGCAACAAGTGAAGGGCATCTGGTTAATATTTGGACTGCTGGCATCGGGCTATGTGCTTGGTGTCGGTAAGTCGCCTGTCTGGGACGGTGCAAATATTTACCTAGGACAAAAAGGGGTTGTTTATCGTTCGGCTATGCTGCAATCGAATGGGATGTTTCCAGAACGCTCGACGGTAACGTCAGTAGTATGGCGTTACAATCTGAGTTCTTCCGCTATACCGTCCCGTTTTTCGTCGTCACTCTGTACTTCCGACAGGTGCATCCGGCTGGACGGCGCTAGCGGTAAAACGCTGGCGTTTGAAGGTGTCCCTGCAAATCGACCATTCTATTTTGTGTTTTATATTCCTGGGAAGGGGGCGCTAAGGCCACCGATGACAGTTTTGCGTTATGAGGTGATGGTTAATTACCATAACTAATCGATTGGCTAATTTTTGGTATTGAGTTGCGCTCGAAAATGTTGACGCGAATCAGACGCTGAATTTCCTGCCAAGCTTATCGCCAGTGCGTGTTTGTCCATCAGGGCCATAGATGTCCTGACGCTTTTTCTTCTCAAAAAAAGCCAAGGCATCCTGTGTATTCTTCAGATGAGCATCGAGCAACATGCCATTACGTCTATTGTCGCGGCTTAACTCTTTAGTGATAACGTAAATTTTATTCCAGGCCGCATTAAGAGAAGAACTCTGGCTGTATGGAGGGGAAATTGATAATTCTTTTTCCAGTCGTAAGCGCTGAGTATCGTAATGCTTGAGACTAGCCAATTGTTCATTTTTCTTTTCAGTCAATCGATGCAGAAAAGCTGGGTTTATCTGAAGAGCGCTCAATTCAGCCTGTTCCTTAGACAGGATATCCTGAAGTAAAACCAAAGAATTGTGTATGGTTTCAAGTAGCTCTTCTAACTGCATTGCTTCGTTACCTTCTACTTCGATATTCAAATATCAGATTGTGCTTCATTCAAGAGAGCATCAGCAATCTTGCCTACATCAATCTGAAGCTTACCATCTTTAATGGCTTGTTTGATCGACTCAACTTTTTCCAGGTCAATATCCTGACTGCTTGGCTGCATCAGACGAGATTGCGCTTCGCTCAAGTTGACCTGGGTTTGCTCTGTTTCGCTATTATCTGTTACAGACGATGTCTTACCTTTGGTACTTTGCAAAAGTCCCGAGTCTTTATTTTGTATTGATTTCACACCGGAAACTGGCCGGGTACTATCGATGCTCATAGATCCTCCAATATTGCTGGATAAGCGCCGGGAATAATTCCTACTGTGATTATCGGCACATCATGTGGAACCTTTAATTGTCACTGTATAATTCGTACCAGACCCTTTTCAGCCGCGATACCGCTGATGATTTGCCCAGAATCCATGCGCACTCTAACTTTATCATTTACTGCTGCATTTTCCAGCGCTTTCCCTTCGCTGTTGATACTGAATCCAGTACCGGAAACGACGACTTGTACCGGTTCTCCCATTTTTATCGCCCAGGCGCTTCGGAGCATTTTTGCGGAGATGGCTTGCCCGGCGCCAAGCATTCTGGTTGTCACATTACCAATAGCTTCAGCCGGAGTGGTGATCGGTGCTGTTGTCAATAAATCAATTCGCCCCCTTGTTACAGCGATGTCGTCAGCCTGGATCTGATGCCGGGTTGGTATTGTTTTAGCGGCGACGACATAGGGTGCGATAACCTGAACATCGGCTTGTAGAAAATAACGCTGGCTATCACATGTCACCCTGATGTTGATGTTTCCCCATAATTTTTTGTTGGGCGGTAGGACGAAATGCGGTGTTGTGCAGGGTGATAATCTATTTAGCGGCGTTCGTACTGCGACGGAAATCTCTGATGATGGAACTGTAATTTGGCTTTGTATAAATGCTTTTAGTGCCGCAGTAACATTCTCCCCGCCTGAAGCAAAGGAAGGTATTGGTGCCAGGGCGAAGAGTAAAAACGCGACTGCACAAAAGGACAGATATGAACTTGCTGCTGTTTTGCTACGTATTTTGTTCACCAAAGCCTATTTCACCCATCATCTGAGAACACAAATCAAAATATTGCATGACATTGTCGATTCAAGTGCTCGCAGTCTAGCGTGATAGTGCGTTTATCAAACGGGAAAATAGCTACTCATTTCACCGTTATTCCAACGATAAAGTTAGCGTGCGGAGTTTATGCTGTTTATCGTCACTCTACCTTAATCTTTTTTCCTAAGGGAAAAGTATGCTTGACAAAATCGATGCGTCGTTTCGTTTCATGCAAGAGGCTTTGAATTTACGGGCTCAGCGCCAGGAGATTCTTGCCGGTAACATCGCCAATGCGGATACCCCGGGCTATCAGGCTAGGGATATCGATTTTGCCAATGAGCTCAAAAAAGCGATGAAACAAGGGCGTACATCAGAAAGTTCGCTTTCTCTGACGACGACGTCGGTTCGGCATATTGAAGTATCTGGCGAATCGTTTCCTGATTTGAATTTGTTGTATCGGGTGCCCGATCAGCCAGCTCTGGATGGAAATACCGTTGATATGGATAGAGAGCGCACGAACTTTGCTGATAATAGCTTGCGTTATCAAACAGATCTCACTCTGCTGGGCGGTCAGATCAAGAGCATGACGTCAGTGTTACAGGATAAATAACCGTTATGTCATTAACCAGTATCTTTGAAATCTCAGGTTCGGCGCTTACCGCGCAATCGCAGCGTATGAACGTAAGCGCCAGTAACCTGGCAAATGCGGATAGTGTCACTGGGCCTGACGGTCAGCCCTATCGCGCCAAGCAGGTGGTTTTTAAATTGGCTGCAACCGAAGGCCAGGAAATCGGTGGAGTCAGGGTCGATGACGTTGTCGAAGATCCCTCCCCGGACAAGCTGGTTTACCAGCCGGGTAATCCGTTAGCTGACCAGCGTGGCTATGTCCGCATGCCTAATGTGGATGTGGCGGCAGAAATGGTTAACTCCATTTCCGCATCGCGCAGCTATCAGGCTAATGTCGAGGTTCTTAATACTGCCAAAACGTTGATGCAAAAGACATTAACGCTGGGCCAGTAATATAGCAGGGGAGGGAAGGCTATGAGTGTTGCAGTTTCACTTACCGAATCGAGCAGTAGCAGTACCACAACATCTTCAACATCAAGTACGGGAAGCAGCAGTTCAGATCTCCAAAATGAGTTCATGACGCTTCTGGTAGCACAGTTGCAAAACCAGGATCCGACGGATCCTATGGATAACAGCCAACTGACAACGCAATTGGCGCAAATCAGCATGCTCAGCGGTATCGAAGAGATCAATACCACTCTGGGTTCAATTACCAGCCAGCTTGATACTAACGAAATGCTGCAGGCTTCAACACTGATTGGTAATGGCGTCCTGATCGAAGGCAATAGCATTACTGTGGGTGATGACAGTTCCACGACGGCTTTCGGCGTCGAGTTGGATAGCGCTGCAACCAGCGTCGTCGTGACGATCAAAGATTCCAGCGGTAATACGGTAAGAACGGTAGACCTAGGGTCGCAGAGTGCGGGCATTCAGACTTACAGCTGGGATGGCACTAACGACAGCGGCACCGCAGTGGATGCAGGTTCTTATACCTATACGGTAACAGCGACATCCTCCTCTGGCTCTACCGTTACTGCAACCCCGCTAAAATATGCATTGGTTTATGGCGTCAATACGGATTCCAGTGATGCAGTGCTTAATCTGGGGCTTTCAGGAACTGCCTCGCTGAGTGACGTAAAACAGATCATTTAAGTTGGTATCAATCCTCCTTAAGTGTGAGTTGTCACTGTAATTTGGTTATTAACTATTCAGGAGAGCCTCGAAATGGGTTTTTCACAAGCGGTAAGTGGATTGAATGCTGCTTCCAGCAATTTGGACGTGATTGGTAACAACATCGCCAACTCCGAAACGACGGGATTTAAATCAGCAAGTGTCTCGTTCGCAGATATTTATGCAGATTCTGCTGTAGGGCTGGGGGTTAAAGTTGCATCCGTAACACAGAACTTCACTGATGGTACGGTGGAATCAACTGATGTCGGCACGGACGTCGCTATATCAAAAACCGGTTTCTTCCGGGTTACTGATGATAGTGGGTCCGTATATTACACACGCAATGGTGAATTTACGCTGGATTCGGATCGTAATCTGGTGACAAAAACCGGGTACTATGTGACAGGGTACGCAGCTACAGGTACTCCTCCGAGCATCGCCTCAGGCTCCCAACCAACAGTGTTGAATATTTCGTCCTCGGGCATGGCGGCAAGTGCTACCAGCACAGCCAGTTTCTCTGCGAACCTGGACTCTGGTGAAGATGCAATCACCACGACCTTCGATGCAACAGACTCAAGCACATATAACTGGACTCAGTCGCTGACAACGTATGACAGTCTGGGTAACGTTCATACCGTCAACTTGTATTTCACCAAAACGGCAGACAATACCTGGGAAGTACATGCGTTGGACAGCAGCGATTCTTCGGCGACTGCACAGGATCTGGGGGCTATTTCTTTCAGTACCAGTGGGCAGATCACCGGGACGACTTCTTTCAATATCAGCACCAATTCGCTGAATGGTTCCGCCGCGAATACTTTTAGTATTGATTTTACGGGGACCACTCAGCAGAACTCGGACAGTAGCGTTAATACCAAGAGTCAGGATGGTTATACCGCTGGCAGTCTGACGTCCTATACCATCAATGATGACGGTACAATTACAGGTACCTACTCTAACAGTCAGACTCAATTGCTCGGGCAGATTGTCCTGGCCAGTTTCTCTAACCCACAAGGTTTGTCATCGCAAGGTGATAACGTGTGGTCTGAAACGTCTGCTTCGGGACAGGCGCTGCTGGGTACAGCGGGAACCGGCGTATTCGGTACCTTGACCAGTGGTGCATTGGAGTCGTCAAACGTTGATATCAGTCAAGAACTGGTCAATATGATAGTTGCTCAGCGTAACTATCAGTCCAACGCGCAAACGATCAAAACACAGGATGCCATCCTGAATACTCTCGTGAACCTGCGTTAATAACAGAAGCAAGGTAGAAATATGGATCATGCCATATATACCGCGATGGGTGCGGCGAGTCAGACACTTGATCAGCAGTCGGTCATCACGAACAACCTCGCTAATGCCTCTACGCCAGGCTTTAGGGCTCAGTTGAGCGCCATGCGTGCCGTGCCTGTTGATGGCCCGACATTGCCGACAAGAACCTTGTCGATAGCATCCACACCGGGTGCTGATATGTCGCAAGGGCCTCTGGATTACACGTCACGGCCTCTTGATGTCGCTGTACAGAATGATGGCTGGTTGGCGGTACAACTGCCGAATGGTGAAGAAGCATATACCCGCAACGGCTCTATTCAGATCGACCCGACGGGGCAATTGACTATCCAGGGATTCCCGGTTGTCGGCGATGCAGGTCCGTTGGTTGTGCCGACGCAAGCCAGCATCACTATCTCTGCGAACGGTACGGTTGCCTCACTCGGGGATGGCGATTCGCCTAATACGGTTGCTCAGGTAGGTGCCCTGAAGCTGGTCAAAGGGGATTCGACTCAGTTGGTGCGCGGTGACGATGGCCTTTTCCATGTTTCTCCTGCTGCGAGTCAACAGGTGGGGAATGCCCTGCCTGCTGACCCTACGGTCAGAGTGATGCCGGGCGTGCTTGAAGGCAGTAACGTGAATACTGTTGAGTCTCTGGTGGACATGATTGGCAGTGCAAGGCGTTTCGAGATGCAAATGAAAGTGATTGCAAGCGTCGATCAAAACGCGGAAAGCGCCAATAAACTGTTATCCGTAAGCTGATAAATTTTTAAGGGTAAACATATGATTCGTTCACTTTGGATTGCCAAGACTGGCCTCGACGCCCAGCAAACCAATATGGATGTCATTTCCAACAACTTGGCAAACGTTAGTACCAATGGTTTCAAGCGTCAGCGTGCGGTATTTGAAGACTTGCTGTATCAAACTGTTCGCCAGCCGGGAGCTCAGTCATCGGATCAGACAAACCTTCCTTCAGGGCTGCAATTGGGGACTGGGGTTCGCCCGGTTTCGACTGAGCGGTTGCATAGCCAGGGCAATTTGGAACAGACAGAGAACACCAAGGATATCGCCATTAATGGCCAGGGGTTTTTCGAAGTGCTGATGCCGGATGGCACCACGGCTTATACTCGTGATGGTTCATTTCAATTGGATGCTAATGGTCAGCTGGTCACTGCCAGCGGTTATACCGTGCAGCCGGCGATCACTATTCCCACTACGGCCCAAACAATGACAGTCGCACGCGATGGCACCGTCAGTGTAACCCTGCAGGGGCAGACGGCATCGACGCAGGTGGGGCAGTTGACGTTGAGCACGTTTATCAACCCGGCCGGCTTGCAGAGCCTGGGTGAAAATCTGTATCAGGAAACGCAAAGCTCCGGGGCGCCGACTCAGTCGACTCCTGGGCAGAATGGCGCCGGTGTTCTTTATCAGGGTTACGTCGAGACATCTAACGTCAATGTGGCGGAAGAACTGGTCAGTATGATTCAGGTTCAGCGTGCCTATGAAATAAACAGTAAGGCTGTTTCTACGTCTGATTCCATGTTGCAACGTCTGACGCAAATTTAAGAACACATATTTATGGTGTTAATTAGAAAAAAAATGCTGATTTGCATGAAGGATCAACGCAGGAGAAGGGAGGTGGCCGGCCGATCAGTATTGCTGGTTTCGGCGGCCATCGCGCTTGCCGGGTGTGCATATATGCCGCACAAAAACCTGGTTGAGGGCGACACAACCGCGCAGCCCGCCCCGGCCGTTATGTATGCCACCAATGGTTCTATTTTTCAGACTGTCCAGCCGATGAATTATGGCTACCAGCCATTGTTTGAGGATCGCCGTCCTCGCAATGTGGGGGATATTCTTACCATCACGTTGCAGGAAAATGTGAGTGCCAGTAAGAGTTCGACCGCCAGTGCCTCACGGGATGGTTCAGCAACCAGCACCGTGACGACGGCTCCCAGAATGTTGCAAGGGCTGTTTGGTAATCAACGCGCCGATTTGGATGCCGCAGGTACAAATGACTTTACCGGCAAAGGGGGCGCTACGGCGAGCAACACTTTTACCGGCACGATTACCGTGACGGTCAGAGAGGTGTTAAGCAACGGCAACCTGAAAGTTGTCGGGGAAAAGCAGATAGCCATCAATCAGGGAGCGGAATATATCCGTTTTTCTGGCGTGGTTAATCCTCGCACGATTACCGGAACGAACTCGGTTGTTTCCACTCAAGTTGCTGATGCCCGTATCGAATATGTTGGTAAAGGTTATATCAATGAAGCTCAGGAAATGGGGTGGTTGCAGCGCTTCTTCCTGAACGTTGCACCATTTTAAGAGGTTTATCATGCGGGTAAGGTGGTTAACACTTTTCTTTATCACGTTATCGCTAATGCTGTCGTTGACGGCTAGCGCTGAGCGTTTGCGTGATTTGGTGGATATCCAGGGAGTGCGCGATAACCCGCTGATTGGATATGGGCTGGTGGTTGGTTTGGATGGCACGGGCGACCAGACGACGCAAACCCCCTTTACGACACAGAGTTTGACCAACATGTTGTCCCAATTAGGTATCACTGTTCCCAGTGGTACGAACATGCAGTTGAAAAACGTGGCGGCGGTGATGGTGACGGCTAATTACCCGCCATTTGCCCGAGCCGGTCAACGCATTGATGTTGTCGTATCTTCGTTGGGATCAGCCAAGAGCCTGAAAGGCGGGACGTTGGTATTGACGCCGCTGAAAGGGGTGGATAATCAGGTCTATGCCCTTGCACAGGGAAATCTGTTGGTGGGGGGGGGCTGGCGCTTCTTCTGGGGGGAGTCAGGTAAAGATTAACCAGTTGTCCGGTGGGCGAATTAATAGCGGGGCCATTATCGAGCGCGAATTGCCAAGTACGTTCGGCACCAGTAATCGTTTGATCCTGCAGTTAAAGGATGACAATTTCAGTCTGGCCCAGCGAGTGAGTGATGCGGTGAATCGCTATGGTGCATCGGGTTCCGCCAGAGCGATAGACGGCAGAACCATCGAAGTCACTATTCCCGCTAACAATACGCAGCAGGTTCGGTTCCTGGCCCAGATTCAAGATATCAACATTGATGTCGGCGAAATGGATGCCAAAGTGATCATCAATTCCCGGACGGGGTCGGTGGTGATGAATCGCAACGTGACTCTTGATTCTTGCGCGGTCGCTCAGGGCAATCTCTCGGTTGTCGTAAATAATCAGCAAAATGTCAGTCAGCCCAATACACCGCTTGCCGGCGGTCAGACAACAGTGACCCAGCAGACGCAGATTGATGTCAGGCAAGAAGGCGGTGCATTGCAGCGCGTGAATGCCAGCGCCAATCTTAACAGTGTCGTTCGAGCGTTGAATGCGCTAGGTGCAACGCCGATGGATCTAATGTCGATTATCCAGGCGATGCGCAGTGCAGGCTGCATTAAAGCCCAGGTGGAGATTATCTAAATGATTCCGCTTGATAAATCCGTCGACCAGCAAGCATCTGCAGCGTATGACGTAAAGTCGTTGAATAAGCTGCGTAATGACGCGGGGAAAAGTGACCCCGCAGCATTAAAAAAGGTTGCACAGCAGGTTGAAGGGCTATTTGTCAACATGATGCTGAAGAGTATGCGATCCGCATTACCTCAGGATGGAATCATGGATAGTCAGCAAACCCGCATGTTTACCAGCATGTACGATCAGCAGATATCGCAGGACTTGTCTGCCAAAGGTCTGGGGCTTGCCGATATGATGGTGAAGCAGTTGGGGAAAAATTTTAAGGGAGAAGTAGGCGATGATGTCGGTAAAACGGCAATGCCGCTGACATCGGATGATTTTTCCCCAACGGCACTAACGCCTGCATTGGCAGGCGAGTTGATGCGCCGCTCTGGCCAATCGTCAGATCGTGAAGGTGATGGCCGCGAATATTCAGAACTTCCCCCGGTATCGGCCAATTTTACCGATAGACTTTCGATTCCTTCCATGATTGCAAGCCTGAAAACCGGTATCCCACATTATCTCATTATGGCTCAGGCTGCGCTGGAGTCCGGGTGGGGGAAAAAAGAGATCATGACGTCAGAGGGGAAAACCAGTCACAATCTGTTTGGTGTTAAAGCGGGAAACAGTTGGGATGGGAAAGTCACGGAGATATGGACGACGGAGTTCGAGAATGGGCGTTCGTATCGGGTAAAAGAAAAATTTCGAGTATATGATTCCTACCTTGAATCTATTAATGACTATATTTCTCTGCTGACCAATAACTCGCGTTATAAAGATGTAGTCAATGCAGGTAATGCCGAAGAGGCTGCCTATGCTTTACAACGTGCCGGTTATGCTACTGATCCGCGGTATGGCGATAAACTGGTTCAAATCATCGGGCAGATCAAAAACGTTTCTCAAAAAGCAGTCAAAGCGTATACCCACGATATAAGCGGCTTATTTTGAGTGCGCTTTTTTTGTTTTTGGTGCTCAAGTTTCGTGTTGTGCTGCCGATACTTGAATCAAGTGTCATTGTCGATACAAATCTTTAATAAAAGGGAAGCTCATGAGCAGTTCTTTAATCAGCATTGCATCTTCCGGCCTGAAAGCCGCTCAGGTAGCTCTCAGTACCACATCGAACAATATTAGTAACTCTAGTACGGATGGCTATAACAGACAGAGTGTTTCTCTGGCGCAGACATCCGGGACCACCAAGACATATGGAACGGTAGGCAATGGTGTTTCCGTTGTATCTGTTGATCGTGCATATGATTCTTTGGTTGTTAGCCAGCTTAGAAGCGCCTCAAGCACTTATCAGGCTACTAGTGCTTATTATGAACAAGTTTCCCAAATTGACGACTTGCTGTCAGACAGTGATAGCAGTATTTCGACACTGATGTCTTCGTTTTTTACCGCACTGGAATCGTTAAGTGAAAATGCAAGCGATACATCTGCTCGTCAGACGGTGATCAGTAGCGCCGAAAGTATGGTTAACCAGTTTGTGAGTACCGATCAATATTTACGTGATATGGACTCTGCCATTAACTCTTCGATTTCAAGTAGCGCAGATCAAATTAATAGCTACACACAGCAAATAGCGACATTAAATAAACAGATTTCCCAGCTTGGCACGTCTGGCAGCGCTGCAAATCAGCTTCTTGACCAGCGGGATCAACTTATCAGCGAGCTTAACGATATCGTCGGTGTTGATGTGACGACGCAGGACAGTATGGTATCGGTAAGTCTTAAGAATGGGTTAACTCTGGTTCAGGGCGATACGTCCTACAGCATGAAGGCTGTGACTTCAAGTAGTGATTCTTCGCGCACTGTGCTTGCTTATGATACTGGTGTTGGCGACCCTATCGAATTAGACGAAGATGATTTGCAGAGTGGTAGCGTTTATGGCCTGCTTAACTTTCGCTCGTCAGCGTTGGATAGCGCCAGAGATCAGTTGAACCTGATTGCGCTTACGCTGGCCGATAGTTTCAATACGCAGCATAAAGCGGGTATTGATCTTAATGGCGACGCAGGTACCGATTTCTTCTCGTTCTCTTCGCCGACAGTGGTTAGCAATAGCAATAACAGCGGGAGTGCCACGTTGACCGCCAGTTATACCGATACTTCCTCTGTTCAAGCCAGTGATTATGTTCTGAGCTACAAGAGCGGTTCGTGGTCAGTCACCAAATCATCTGACGGTTCAAGCGTGAGCTATACGACAGGGTCAGATTCCAGTGGTAATACGACGTTGAGTTTTGATGGTGTGGAGATTACGGTAAGCGGCTCTGCCAGTTCGGGTGATAAATTCACACTGAATACGGTGAGTGACGTGATTTCAGACCTGTCAGTCGCCATCAGTGATCCGGCTTTGTTGGCTGCCGGGCAGGACGATTCCAGTACTGGAGAGAGCGATAACCGTAACGCATCGGCATTATTAGATCTGCAGAATAGTAAGCTTATCAATGGTAATACTACATTAAACAGTGCTTATGCTGCGCTTGTCAGTGATATTGGCGTTAAAACAAGCGGTGCTGAAACCAAGAGTGAAACGCAGTCGACGATTGTCGATCAATTGACGGAAAAACAGCAGTCTGTATCAGGTGTAAATCTGGATGAAGAGTACGTCGATCTGCAGCGTTATCAGCAATACTATACTGCGAATGCCAAAATACTGAGTACAGCCAATACTATTTTCGACTCACTGCTGTCGGCAATTTCCGGTTGATTGGTAAATATCTCCAGGCAGTATATTGGCTCGAATTGATTACGAATATAGAGGACGAAAATCATGCGTCTGAGTACCGCAATAATTTACAAGCAGAATCAGCAGAGTGTCAGCAATTCATACTCACGATATCAAGAGTCGTCGGTTCAGTTGTCAAACCTGCAAAAGGTTAATTCGCCTTCGGACGATCCTGTCGCTTCTGCCCAGGCCGTTATTCTGGCACAGACTCAGGCAAGCAGTGCTCAGTATGCAACATCTCGTTCTTCTGCATCGAATAGCTTGAAGCTTGAAACGACGACATTGGATCAAGTTACTGATGTTATTCAGAATATCCAAACTTTGATCGTTGAGGCTGGTGATACGACGTACAGTGACACTGATCGTCAGTCTTTGAAAACGGAATTGCAGGGTTATAAAGATCAGCTTCTCGGTCTGGCCAATAGTACAGATTCTAACGGCAATTATATTTTTGCCGGTTATAAGACAGATACAGCACCGTTTTCTGAAGATACCACTAGCGACCCGAGTGTTATCAGTTATGTCGGCAGCGATACGGCAATCAGCCAGAAAGTGGATGCCAGTCGGACAATGACGGTTGGTGATACGGGGGATGATGTCTTTGGTGATATTTTTACCCACATTAATAATGTATTGGATGCGTTAGACATTTCGCTTGATGATACCAATGGTGACAACACCAATATGGATACCTATACGGCTGCACTCGGTACAGCAACTACAGGAATGTCCGATTCGCTTGATGGTGTTCTCACCATTCAGGCTTCTGTTGGAAGCAAAATTAACGAATTAGATACTCTTGATAGTGCTGGTGATAGCAAGGATCTTATCTATTCTGATTTGATGACCAGCCTGAAAGGCGCTGATGCGACTGACTGGTACGATATTATTGCTGAGAATACGTTGAGAAAAGCTACGCTGCAGGCGGCTTATACGGCTTTCTCATCAATGCAATCTTTGTCGCTATTCGAAATGAATAGTTGATATTTAAAGATTTTATGGTTTTGAATACGCTTAAACCGGGCGTATTTCTTTTGGCTGTATCGTTTGTTTTACCAAAATGAACGATACGCCGTTTTTTGTTTATAACAGATGTACCTGCTATTGATGATATTTCCTCTGGTAAGGCATTGATTGCAGAAAATTTCGCTTCCGAAGCAAAAGTACGGTGCTATGGATATAAGTTGATATGTGTAAACTTTTATCAGTTGTTACCGATAATGTATAAACGAACGGATGAAATCTCTGAAAGGGCTGAATAATGGCAACGACAACGAGTAGTACGAGTTCATCAACCAGTACTAGCACATCGACAAGCAGCTCAGGACTGGTATCTTCGCTTGGCGTTGGTTCGGGTCTTGACTTGAGTTCTCTGTTGGAGTCTCTGCAAGAAGTCGAAGATCAGAAACTTACGGCGATTACGACTAAACAGACCAGTTATGAAGCGAAGTTGACGGCCTACGGTACGCTGCAAAGTGCGCTGGAGACGTTTTCAACCGCGACGGAAGCACTGTCGGATAGTTCGCTTTATACAACGAAAAAAACGTCAACAAACACATCCTTCACGGCTACTGCTGAATCAACTGCTTCAACTGGCAGCTATTCTGTTCAGGTCACTCAGTTGGCAACCGCCCAGACATTGGCGAGTGCAACGCAAAGCAGTAAAACTACCGAACTGGGCGATAGCAGCCTGAGCAGTCGCACAGTGACGATTACAGTGGGTAGTAATACAGCAGTTAATGTCACGCTGACAAATTCTCAAACTACTCTCTCGGGGATTGCCAGTGCGATTAACTCAGCTAAGGCTGGTGTAACGGCGAGTATTATTCAATCGGGTGATAGCAGTTATCAGTTGACTCTGACTTCTGACGACACTGGTGAAGCGTCAACCTTTACCGTCAGCAGCGATGATACGACGTTAAACGGTATCATCGGATATGATGGTGATAGCACGTCCACATCGAATGGGATGACGGAACAGGTTGCCGCACAGAATGCGAAGCTAACGGTTAACGGTATTTCCATTGAGCGAAGCAGCAATACTGTCACGGATGTTCCTGCGGAAGGCGTAACGCTTGAACTTTCTTCGGTGTCTTCATCTGCCGAAACGTTGACCGTCAGCAAGAGCATCACGGATGCAGTGAGTGCAGTGAGCGATTGGGTTGATGCCTACAATACATTGCTCAGTTCCTTTGCCACTTTATCGAAATATACGTCGGTTGACGCTGGTGAGTCGCAATCTAGTGATAATGGCGCATTGGTTGGTGATTCAGTCCTTAGTTCAATTAAAACCCAACTTAAGTCATTGCTGAGCCATGCTCAAAGCAGCGATACGTACAAAGTAATCACGCAACTCGGTATATCCATTGAGTCGTCTTCGAAAGATGACAATGACAATACCATTTACGGTACCTTGTCGCTTGACGACGAGACATTAATCAATGCGTTGACTGAAGATGCGTCTGCAGTATCGGATTTCTTTGTAGGGAATGGCAAAACCACAGGCCTGGCAACCCAGATGGTTTCGGCTATTTCAACCTATACCGACGACGACGGGGTGATTGATGGCGCGGAGGAAGGCGTCCAGTCGATTATTGATAAATTGGCGGATAACTATACAGCCACTCAGAGCCAGATTGAAACCAGAATGGCGCGTTATAAAAAACAGTTTGTGGCATTGGATGTTCTGGTATCTGAACTTAATTCTACCTCAGATACGCTGACATCTATGTTCGACCAGCTGACGAGTTCCAGCAGTTAATAAAATAGTATAGAGGCACTGATGGCAGCAACAATGTATGGTTCGCAAGCATATGCTCAGGTTGGACTGGAAAGTGGTGTAATGAGCGCCAGTCCTCATAAACTGATCACTATGTTGTTTGATGGGGCTATCAGTGCTCTCGTTCGGGCTGATATTTTCATGGAGCAAGGCGATACTGTTGCGAAAGGGAATGCCATAACAAAGGCCGTAAGAATCATTGATAGTGGCCTGTTGGCTTCCTTGGATATGGAAAAAGGCGGAGAGATAAGCACTAACCTGGCGCAATTATATGATTATATGATTCGGCAATTATTGAATGCTAACCTACGCAATGACCGCGAGTTGCTACAGGAAATAACAGAATTGTTGCGGGGAATTGCGGATGCCTGGAAGCAAGTCGATCCAGTTAGTCCTAATACCGAAGGGTAATTCTGAATTCTGATAGGTTCATTATACGGCTTACATAATTTTCATATGATAAGACGGAATGACAAATGATATCAGTGATACAGAGCCGTCAATATAGTATAGATCCAGGAAAAGACTAATGGATGCCCACAAATCAGCCCTTATTTGTTACCAACAAATACTAGAATTAAGCGATCGCATGTTGCAATTGGCGATGCAGTCAGAGTGGGAAAAACTTATCGAATTAGAACAGGAATACCTGAGCGCAGTGAGTAAGCTGACATCACTGATTGAGGGAAAAAATCTGACCCTTACACCGCTCGATCAGGAACGCATCAA
Organism: Musicola paradisiaca NCPPB 2511; assembly: GCF_000400505.1. Classification (NCBI taxonomy): domain Bacteria; kingdom Pseudomonadati; phylum Pseudomonadota; class Gammaproteobacteria; order Enterobacterales; family Pectobacteriaceae; genus Musicola; species Musicola paradisiaca. Next base: position 1,804,059 of record NZ_CM001857.1, read on the forward strand.
AGTGTATCTGGAAAAAATCCTTAATAACGAACAAACTATACGGGATAAACTACAAGCGCGGATGGATGAGCTAAGAGAATTGATTGGTCAATCTACCCGTCAACAGTCTGTTAATGCTGCATATCATAAATTCTCAAGTGGTAATTCGATGCTTCCTGGTGGTGGCAAACGGTAAGATCGAGTAACAGTCATTCTCGTTCCTCGTTATTTCAACTGTAATACCAATTATAGTTTGTCGAGTTAGCCATGTTTGAGCAGTGTATTTACACTTTGCTGGTTTAATTTGAATTTAATACTAAACAGCATCATGCATAATAAAAAACGAGAGTGGATAATATCCGCACTCGTTTTTTATTACAAATACACTCCGAGTTCGGAGGTTAGATGCGTGATCTGCGACATTCAGACGGACATGTTCATGATTTCCTGATAGGCGGATACCAATTTATTTCGAACCTGAACTCCCATCTGCAACGATAATGACGCTTTCTGCAAGTCAACCATGACATCGTTAAGTGCGATGCCTTTTTCGCCCAATTCATATTGTTGAGCCTGAGTTTTAGCCGTTTCCTGCTGTTGGCTGATTTTATCCAGCGCGGATTTCATCTCTTGCGCGAAACCAACACCTGCCGCAACTTCATTTGTATCAACGGAAGTGCTGGACAGGTTGGTTGATGCCGCCTGTGTTGCTACAGATTGCAGTTGGTGCAGAACAGATTCAATTCCTTGCACTGACATTTTCAAGCCCCAAGAACAGTCATGGATAATTGGTAATCAATGTACCAGAATACCTGGCACCCTAAGCGCTTAAATAGCTATAAAAACATTTGCTAATTCACCCATAGAATTGTGCTGTGCAGGGAAATAATATATCGCCCAAACCAGAAAGGTGAACGCTTAAGCTGCTAAACAGCCATTGCTTATCAGGGAGTCTATTTTGTTTTTATCAATAACTATCAAAATGTTAATTGGCAGGAAGAGTGCATGAGCTCCGTGAAAAGCAGTTCGCCCGCGATGAGTATGAACGGATTTACTGCTGTACTTAATCGGCTACGCGCTAACCTAAGAGTGCCACTGCTTATTGCTGCGGCATTTGCGGTAGCCGTTGTGACAGCATTGGCTTTATGGGCTAAAAGTCCTGATTATAGAGTGCTTTACAGCAATCTTAACGATCGTGATGGTGGCGAAGTCGTCACTCAACTGACGCAAATGAACGTGCCATATCGTTTTGCTGACAATGGCGGTGCGATACTTATTCCCTCCGACAAAATTTATGACACCCGTTTGCGACTGGCGCAACTTGGGCTACCGAAAGGCGGTGCCGTAGGGTTTGAACTGCTTGATCAAGAGAAGTTCGGGATCAGCCAGTTTAGTGAACAGATTAATTATCAACGCGCGCTGGAAGGCGAATTGTCCAGAACGATTGAGACGCTCGGTCCTGTTCATAGCGCCCGCGTTCATCTGGCTATCCCTAAACCTTCGCTTTTTGTCCGGGAACAAAAATCACCGTCAGCCTCGGTGACGCTGAACCTGCAACCAGGCAGAGCGCTTGATGAAGGGCAGATTAACGCCATTGTTTATATGGTTTCCAGCAGTGTCTCTGGGCTGCCGCCTGAGAATGTAACGGTTGTCGATCAAAACGGTCGTCTTTTGAGCCAAACGGATGCGGCGGGACGTGATCTGAACGCGGCGCAGCTCAAATATGCGACGGAAGTTGAAGGTCGTTATCAGCGTCGTATCGAGGCCATTCTGACGCCAATCGTCGGTATGGGGAATGTGCATGCGCAAGTGACGGCTCAGATCGATTTTTCAAACCGTGAGCAAACCGACGAACAATATCAGCCCAATCAAACACCGAATCAGGCTGCTGTGCGTTCGCAGCAATCAAGTCAAAGTGAGCAATTGGGTGGTAGAAATATTGGCGGCGTACCTGGTGCATTGTCGAACCAGCCGTCCGCAACACCAACGGCACCGGTTACTACACCCGGCAATCAGACCAATCAAAATAATGCCAGTCAGACAAATGCGGCGAACAATGCCAGCGCTGGCGCACAGGCGGGGACGTCCGCTTCAGGGTTACAGTCTTCAAATACTCGTCGGGATTCGACGATCAACTATGAGGTTGACCGGACGATTCGTCATACCAAGCAAAGTGCGGGCAATGTCCAGCGTCTTTCTGTGGCGGTAGTTGTCAATTATGCGCTGAATAGCGAAGGTAAGGCTGCTGCATTAAGTGAAGAGCAGGTTAAGCAGATCGAATCTCTGACCCGTGAAACAATGGGATTCTCAAGTGATCGGGGCGATACCCTTAATGTTGTGAATGCGCCGTTCAATGAAGTGACGGATGGTAGCGGAGAATTGCCCTTCTGGCAGAAACAGGCGTTTCTTGACCTCGTAACCAGCATTGGCAAGTGGCTGTTGGTTTTGCTGGTCGCCTGGATTCTGTGGCGCAAAACAGTACGACCTCAGATGCAGAAACGAGCCCAACAGCAGGCACTTATGGAAGGGCTCTCCGCCGCAAAACAGGAAGAGGATATTGTTGTCCAGCTTAGTCGTGAGGAGCAGGAACAGCAGCGGAAATCGCAGCAGCGTGTCCACGCTGAAAATCAGAGCCAGCGAATTCGTGACCTGGCTGAAAGCGAACCGCGCGTCTGCGCCTTGGTTATTCGCCAATGGATGAGTACTGAACTATGAGTCTGACTGGAACTGAAAAAAGCGCCATCTTACTGATGACGATTGGTGAAGATCGCGCCGCGGAGGTCTTTACTCACCTGTCTGCGCGTGAGGTTCAGCATGTAAGTGCCGCCATGGCGAATATGAAACAGATTTCCAATAAAGAGCTGATGGAAGTGCTACGGGAGTTTGAGGCTGAAGCGGAACAGTATGCTGCGCTTAGCGTCAATGCGGGCGATTATCTTCGCTCTGTACTGATCAAAGCCTTGGGTGAAGAGCGTGCGGCGTCATTGCTGGAGGATATCCTTGAGAGCAAGGAAACCTCTTCTGGTATGGAAACGCTCAACTTTATGGAGCCGCAAATGGCGGCCGATCTCATCAAAGACGAGCATCCGCAGATTATCTCGACCATTCTTATCCACCTGAAGCGTGCCCAGGCTGCAGATATCCTGGCCTTGTTTGATGAACGGTTACGTAATGACGTCATGTTGCGTATTGCCACGTTTGGCGGGGTGCAGCCTGCGGCTTTGGCTGAATTGACCGAAGTGCTCAATGGCCTGCTAGACGGCCAAAATCTCAAACGCAGCAAGATGGGCGGTGTTCGTACTGCAGCCGAGATTATTAACTTGATGAAAACGCAGCAGGAAGAAGCGGTTATCGAAGCTGTGCGTGAGTTTGATGGCGAACTGGCGCAAAAAATCATTGATGAAATGTTCCTGTTTGAGAATCTCGTCGATGTCGACGATCGCAGTATTCAGCGCCTGTTGCAGGAAGTGGAGTCCGAATCTCTGCTGATTGCACTGAAAGGGGCAGACGATGCATTGCGGGAGAAATTCCTGCGCAATATGTCGCAGCGTGCGGCTGAAATCCTGCGTGACGATCTGGCAACGCGCGGGCCGGTACGTATGTCGCAGGTCGAGAACGAGCAGAAAGCCATTCTGCTTATTGTTCGCCGACTTGCCGACAGTGGTGAAATGATAATTGGCGGTGGTGACGACGCTTATGTCTAATCATTCGAACGAGTTGCCGTGGCGCCCCTGGAAACTGAAGGACCTGAGTGAGCCGGTTCTTCCGGTGTTGGACGAGCCTCTTGATGCAGCCCCGCAGTTTACCGAGGTGGATTCTGAACCTGATAACAGCCTGGAGCTGTTGCGTGAGCAAGTACAACTGCGAGCGCAGGAAATTGGTTATCAGGAGGGGCATCAAAAGGGGTATGAGGAGGGATTCCGGCAAGGCGTTGAAGCAGGTCGCCAGCAGGGTGTGGAGGAAGGACTGAAGCAGCAGGAGCCTTTGGCTGCTCAAATGCAGCAGATGGTGACTGAGTTTCAACAAACGCTCGATTCTCTCGATAGCATCATTGTTTCCAGACTGATGCAAATGGCATTGACTGCGGCGAAACAAGTCATCGGGCAATCACCGGTTTGTGATGGTTCTGCACTGCTTAACCAGATACAGCAAATGATTCAGCAAGAGCCTTTATTTAGCGGGAAACCTCAACTTCGGGTTCATCCGTCCGACATGGAGCGAATCGAGCAGCATCTCGGGCCAGCGCTGGCTGCTAATGGCTGGCGTTTGTTGGCCGATAACCAATTACATCCGGGGGGATGTAAGATCAGTGCTGATGATGGCGATCTGGATTCCAGTATCGCAACACGTTGGCATGAGCTGTGTCGGTTGGCCGCGCCGGGGGAATTATAATGACTGTGCGGCTCTCTCGCTGGCTCTCAACGCTGGATTCCATCGAAAAAGGATGGCATCTACTCCAACTGTGCGTCGTTATGGGCGCTTGACCCGCGCAACGGGATTGGTACTTGAAGCCACCGGATTACACCTGCCGCTGGGGGCTACTTGTATGATTGAGCGCCCTCATGGCGATTTGATGCAGGAAGTTGAAAGCGAAGTCGTCGGTTTTAATGGGCAGAGATTGTTTCTGATGCCGTTGGAAGAAGTGGATGGCATCGTTCCTGGCGCCCGTGTCTATGCCAGAATTGGTGGAGATAATGAAGGGCAGGGGAAAAAATTGCCACTGGGCATGTCGTTGTTGGGGCGCATCCTTGACGGTGCGGGTAAGCCTCTTGATGGGTTGCCGCTTCCTGAAACAGGGTACCGTGCGTCGTTGACAACGCCACCGTTCAACCCACTGCAGCGGACGCCGATTGATCATGTACTTGATGTGGGTGTGAGAGCGATCAATGCGCTATTGACGGTGGGTCGCGGTCAGCGAATGGGGCTATTTGCCGGCTCTGGCGTAGGGAAAAGTGTCCTGCTCGGCATGATGGCCCGGTATACGCAGGCTGACGTGATTGTCGTTGGGTTGATCGGAGAGCGTGGACGAGAAGTCAAAGATTTTATTGAAAATATTTTAGGCGCTGAAGGGCGATCTCGTTCTGTAGTGATTGCTGCGCCTGCGGATGTGTCACCTTTGCTGAGAATGCAGGGGGCGGCCTATGCGACCCGGATTGCGGAGGATTTCCGTGACAAAGGGTATCATGTGCTGTTGATTATGGATTCGTTGACACGCTATGCGATGGCGCAACGTGAGATTGCATTGGCGATCGGTGAACCTCCAGCGACGAAAGGCTATCCGCCATCCGTATTTGCGAAATTGCCCGCACTGGTTGAACGTGCCGGTAATGGGATTCATGGGGGCGGGTCGATTACGGGGTTTTACACCGTGTTGACCGAGGGGGATGACCAGCAAGATCCTATCGCTGACTCCGCCCGCGCGATACTGGATGGACATATTGTGTTGTCGCGTCAGCTCGCTGAATCAGGACATTATCCTGCGATTGATATTGAAGCGTCGATTAGCCGTGCAATGACATCGTTAATCGACGAATCACATTACGCAAAAGTGCGACAATTTAAACAGCTATTATCGGTATACCAGCGTAATAAGGATCTAATCAGTGTTGGCGCCTATGCCGCAGGTAGCGATCCTCTGCTTGATAAAGCGATAAAGCTTTATCCACGTATGGAAAGCTTTTTACAGCAGGGTATGTATGAACGGTGCGACGAAGATCATGCCCTACAGCAGTTAGGCGAGCTCTTTACTGTGTGACGGTAGTAGCGGGATTTCCCCGCTGTCTCCGCAAGGAATGGGTTGGGTACGATTGGACTGTATATTGCCGCTATAGTTAATGAGGTACTATGAAGAGCGATACTCCTCTTGATAAGCTTCGCGAATTGGCTCAGCAGGAAGTCGACGACGCCGCTACATTATTAGGTAAGGTTCGTCAGTCCCATAGCCAGGCACAAAAACAGCTTGATATGCTGCTTGACTATGAAAATGACTACCGCCTGCGCCTTCAGGAGTCGATGGGTACCGGTATTAATGCAGCCAACTGGTATAATTATCAGCAATTTATAAAAACTCTGGAACTGGCAATAGAGCAACACCAAAAACAATTACATGTGTGGGCTCAGCGTCTTGAGCAAGCGCTCTCCACATGGCAGACAAAACGACAACGGTTGAATGCTTTTGAAACGTTGAAAGAGCGGGCGATGCAGGAATTTCTCCTCAAGGAGAACCGTCGTGACCAGAAACTGATGGATGAATTTGCACAGCGCGCATCATTAAGGAAACTGAATCCATGAATTTATCTATTGCCACCGCTTTGTCTAATCAAAATGGCGTAAGTCAATCAGATTCCACGACGTCTGGTTCGTCCAGTCCAGTGTATGGGACTTCCCAGCCCAGTACCTTTAGCGACATGCTGTCTTCGCAGATGGCCAGCACTCAGCAAAGTCAGAACAATCAAACCACTACCAGTACTACCAGTACAGATAATGGGCAGCAGGCCAAGACCTCTCAAGATGAGAGCAAACCACTGGAGGAGCATACGGCATCTTCACAGCAGTCTGCTCAGTCCCAACAAACTTCATCGCAGACCACGGTAGAAAGTAAAACGACTACCGAGAAAGCAAAATCAGATGCTACCAACACGGTGGAAAACAAGAGTGATGCTGTGGATGATGCTTCTCTGGAAAACGGTGAAACACTGCTGAATGCATCGTTGAATGCAATGCTTCAACAATCGCGCACTGCACACGCTAAAAATACGTCAGTCAGTAAAGATTCTGCGGTACCCAATGGCCAGAAAGCAGATACATCAACAGATGATGATGCGCTTGATATCACCGATGGCGATATTGTGATTTCAACGGACTCTACTGCAGGGACGGATGCAGCTACGTCATCTTCCGCCTTCATTGCCATGTTGGGCTCGGAGATTCCGCAGCAACTTCAGAAAATTGTTACAGGGACGGATACTACCTCGACGGATGTTCATTTAGCTGCGGAGTCGGCAGTTGCATTGGGTTCGGCCGATGGTACGGAGAAGAGCTCACTCTTGTTGGCGCAAACTCGCCAATTAAGCACGTCGAAAGAGCTTGGATTATCGAGCGATACCGGTGAAGCGGTTGATTCTGCCAAGACTACGGCGATAACCGGTTCTTCGTCGCTAACGGCTGGAAAGGGTAAAAACAGTAAAGATACCATCAGCGATGTCAAAGTGAGTTCCACAGATAGCTCCCGTGCGCAAGTGCAATCGGCTGATGTAACGTTGACTTCGACGGTAACGGAGCATAAACAATCTACAGAAGCGAATGCATCTGCAACGACATCCTCACTGAATGCACTGAATAGTACGTTGAGTCAAACGGTTGGTAACAGTACGACCTTGAGTACCACACCTACGAGTTCTGCAGCATCGGCAACGATTAATGCCCGTCTGGGGAGTGATGAATGGCAGCAGGCATTCAGCCAGCAGATCGTGATGTTCAGCCGCAATAATCAGCAAAATGTGGAGTTGAAGCTTCATCCGCAAGAGCTCGGCGCTATCCAGGTTAGTATGACGCTTGACGACAATCAGGCCCAAATTCATCTGGCATCAGCTCATAGCCAGGTTCGAGCAGCACTGGAGGCTGCATTGCCCCAGTTAAGAACCGCGTTGTCAGAAAGTGGTATTACACTGGGCCAAACCAGTGTAGGTAGCGAGAGTTATTCTGGCTCAGGATGGCAGCAAAACAGTCAGGGGCAGTCTGGATCTTCGTCATCGCAACAATATTCTTCATCAGTGGATGCCGCGCGAGACGTTCTGGATGTTCCGGCATCGCTGCAACGAGTCGCGTCATCCTTGAATGGTGTTGATACTTTTGCGTAAAACAAACCTTTAAGGTAGTGTGATTTTCCTCGTCTATTCATCCTATTGATAGAATAAATAGACGGGATAATCACTATATATAGTGCAGTTCGTATCCTGCATTTAATACCAATGCGTATAGGAATTATCTTGGTCTATGGCTGAAAAAAAAACACAGTCGGGGCGTAAGCGTTCTGTCTGGTTACTACTACTGATTGCTGTAGTGCTCGCAGCTGCATGTGCTGCTGGTGCTAGTTGGTGGTTTCTCCATCAAAAGAACGTGGAACCTCAGGTAGCCAAGGAAGCTCCTCCCCCCGAGCCAGTATTCATGCCATTGGATACGTTCACTGTGAATCTGGTCAATCCAGATAACAATCCGGATCGGGTTTTGTATATTGGATTTACACTGCGGTTACCGGACGAAGAGACCAAGGGTCGTTTTACGCGCTATTTACCGGAGGTTCGCAGTCGTCTGTTGTTGCTCTTGTCTCGTCAAAATGCCGTTGCCTTAGCGAATGAACAGGGTAAGCAAAAACTGATTGAAGAGATTAAGCAAGTGTTAAGTCCACCACTGGTGCCCGGACAACCGAATCAGGTGGTGAATGATGTCCTGTTCACGGCTTTTATACTGCGATAATTATTATGAGTGACAGCATTCTTTCCCAGGCCGAAATTGACGCATTACTGAATGGCGATAGTGATGATAGCGATAACAAAGCCAAATCAGCCGCGTCTGCTGACAGTGATATTAAACCGTATGACCCCAATACACAGCGGCGGGTTGTTCGTGAGCGTTTACAATCACTGGAGATTATTAACGAGCGTTTTGCCCGTCAGTTTCGCATGGGGCTATTCAACCTACTCCGTCGTAGCCCGGATATCACTGCTGGACCTATCAAGATTCAGCCCTATCATGATTTTGCCCGCAATTTGCCGGTGCCAACAAACCTTAACCTAGTGCATTTGAAACCACTTCGAGGGACTGCTTTATTTGTATTCTCTCCCAGCCTGGTCTTTATTGCGGTGGATAACCTGTTCGGGGGGGATGGTCGTTTCCCCACAAAAGTAGAAGGTCGGGAATTCACACATACCGAACAGCGAGTAGTAAAAAGAATGCTTCGGTTGGCATTAGACGCTTATGGTGATGCCTGGAATGCCATTTACAAGCTGGATGTGGAATATGTCCGGTCTGAAATGCAGGTTAAGTTTACGAATATCACGACATCGCCTAATGATATCGTGGTCACTACGCCGTTCCATGTTGAAATTGGTAATCTCACGGGGGAATTCAATATTTGTATTCCTTTCGCGATGATTGAACCGTTGCGTGAGCTGCTGGTGAATCCACCTCTGGAGAACTCGCGTCAGGAAGATCAAAACTGGCGGGAAACGTTGGCCAAGCAGGTACAGCATTCTGAATTGGAGTTGGTTGCGAATTTTGTCGACATTCCCTTAAGATTGTCGAAAGTATTGAAATTAAAACCAGGTGATGTATTACCTATTGAAAAACCTGAGAGTTTGGTTGCTCATGTTGATGGCGTACCCGTCCTTACCGGGCAATATGGTACTTTCAAAGGACAATATGCCCTCAGGGTTGAACGTTTGATTAATCCTATTTTGAATAATCTGAATAATCTGAATAACGAGGAACAGCCCAATGAGTGACACGAAGAAACCGTCCGAAGAAAAAGATTCAGTGGACGATCTGTGGGCTGATGCATTTAATGAGCAACAGACCGCAGAGAAAGCAGGCAGCGCTGAAGGGATTTTTAAAACACTTGATGTCGATACGGCATCTGGGACAGCTCAAGATATTGATTTAATTTTAGATATTCCAGTAAAGCTGACTGTTGAGTTGGGCAGAACCAAAATGACAATCAAAGAGCTTCTGAGACTGTCCCAAGGGTCAGTAGTGGCTCTTGATGGGTTGGCTGGCGAGCCTTTGGATATCTTAATCAATGGTTATTTGATTGCTCAGGGTGAAGTTGTCGTCGTTGCTGATAAGTACGGTGTGCGCATTACAGATATTATCACTCCCTCTGAACGTATGCGTCGTCTGAGCCGTTAGCTCCCATGTCTCAACCCCAGGATCAGACAATGCTCACATCGACGGTGCAGCCAGCAGTTGGCACCGCACCGTCGTATTCTTCAGATTCTGCATTGACGCAAATTGGTGTTGTTTTAGGCCTGATTCTTGTACTCATTCTACTGATGGCATGGTTGGCCAGAAAGTTGGGCTTTGCCCCACAAATGAGACAGAACAAGATGTTGAAGGTAGTTTCGAGCTGCCTGGTCGGTCAGCGTGAGCGAGTCGTCATCGTTGAGGTGGATAATGAGTGGTTGGTATTGGGGGTTACGCCTCAGCAGATCACTCATTTGCATACTTTGCCCGCAAAAACGATAGATGAGGTGCCTGCGGTGGATAAATCGAAGTCGACAGATTTTCGTTCACTCCTGAATAAAGTGTTAACTCGCTCGGAAAAATCAGAATGATGATGTTTTCTGCACCACGTGCGCGTTTAGTTCGGCGCAGCTTTTTTACCATTCTGATTGTCTTTTTCGCCCCGAATTCGTGGGCTCAGTTACCCGGCATCATCAGTCAGCCGTTGGCAAATGGCGCTCAGAGTTGGAGTCTTCCAGTCCAGACGCTGGTGTTGTTAACATCGCTGACATTTATTCCTGCTGTTTTGCTGATGATGACCAGTTTCACTCGCATTATCATTGTGCTGGGATTACTGCGTAGTGCTTTAGGTACGCCGACGGCTCCGCCAAACCAAATTCTGATCGGCCTCAGCCTATTTTTGACTTTTTTCATTATGTCTCCTGTTTTGACTAAGGTATATCAAGATGCGTACCAGCCTTTCAGCGAGAATAAAATCAATATGGAAACTGCAATCGAGCGGGGTTCCCAGCCGTTGCGTCAGTTTATGTTGCGTCAAACGCGGGAAACGGATCTGGCATTGTTCGCCCGTTTAGCCGAAATATCCGCATTATCAGGGCCTGAAGCGGTTCCTATGCGTGTTTTGGTGCCAGCCTTTGTGACCAGTGAGTTGAAAACCGCATTTCAGATTGGGTTCACTATCTTCATTCCTTTCCTGATCATTGACTTGGTTGTAGCCAGTGTACTTATGGCGTTGGGAATGATGATGGTACCTCCAGCAACGGTTTCGTTACCATTCAAACTGATGTTATTTGTGCTGGTTGACGGGTGGCAATTGTTGTTGAGTTCGTTGGTACAGAGCTTTTACAGTTAACCATGACTAAATGTCGTAGGGACTGAAATCATGACACCTGAATCCATAATGGCAATGGGCAATGAAGCGATGAAAGTGGCGCTTTCGTTGTCGGCTCCGTTGTTACTGGCTGCACTGGTAACAGGCCTTATCGTAAGTATCCTGCAGGCAGCGACCCAGATAAACGAGATGACGCTTTCTTTTATTCCCAAGGTACTTGCTGTCTTTGCCACAATCATTATTGCCGGCCCTTGGATGCTAGGGGTATTCCTTGATTATGTCCGTTCGTTGTTTGGCAGCCTGCCAACGATCATTGGCTAATCATGATCGAATTGACGGCGGCAGACTTAACTCATTGGCTTAATCAGTTTTTCTGGCCGTTTATCCGAATATTGGCATTGATATCCACTGCACCGGTATTAAGCGAAAAAGAGATCAACAATAGAGTAAAGATTGGTCTGGCGTTGCTAATCACCTTTCTTGTCAGTCCCACGATACCTATCCCGTTGATTCCTATTTTTTCTGCCAGCGGGCTATGGGTGCTGGGAAAACAAATGGCGATAGGTGTTTGTATCGGTTTTACCATGCAGTTAGCATTGACTGCTTTCCGTGTCGCCGGCGAGCTGATCGGTCTGCAGATGGGGTTATCGTTTGCGACCTTTTTCGACCCGTCTGGCGGGCCGAATATGCCGGTACTGGCACGTCTTTTGAATTTACTCGTGTTATTACTTTTCATGGCGTCCAATGGGCACTTATGGTTGGTCTCCATGCTCGCTGATACTTTTCATGTTATCCCAATTAACGATGACGCCATCGACAGTCATATTTTCTATTCGGTAGCGTTAGCCGGGATACAGATTTTCAACTATGGACTCAGACTGGCATTACCGCTGATCACATTATTGCTGGTTATAAACTTGTCTCTGGGGTTTTTGAACCGGATGTCGCCGCAGCTTTCGGTTTTTGTTATTGGATTCCCGGTGACACTGACTGTCGGTATTCTGACTCTTAGCTTTCTGATGCCTCTTCTTCCCACTTTTGCTGAACGTGTCTTCGGGGAATTTTTTGATGTTATTGCCAGGATGGTTGGGAATTTCATTCCTGGGAATTAAACATCAACAATTCTATGTTGTTACGTTCTATCTCAAGGGCGATAGGATTTGATCCTAGCCATTGATCTCGTGATTTATCTATACACATTCCTATTCTCTGCCGGACGGATTTGCTGAGAGTATTTGACCGTTTTATACGGATGATTTTGAGAAAAATAAATGCAACCAATTGAAAATAAAAAAATATAAAATTTTGACCTAAACACCTAAAGGTTGGGTGCAGTAAGCCGATACCACAAAGGACGGTGGTTGACGCCGTGGGCGGCAAAGCCTGAACCCTTACCATTTAAGTCCTGATGGATGATTTAAAAGGAAATCTCTTATGGCACAAGTAATTAACACAAACAGCATTTCGCTGATTGCGCAGAACAACTTAAACAAGTCTAAGACTTCGTTGAGTACTGCGATTGAACGTCTGTCCTCTGGTCTGAAAATCAACAGCGCTGCAGATAACGCTGCGGGTCAGGCGATTTCTAACCGTTTCACTTCTCAGATCAACGGTCTGACTCAGGCTTCCAGCAACGCCAGCGATGGTATCTCTCTGGCTCAGACCACTGAAGGCGCTCTGGACGAAATCAACGAAAACTTGCAGTCCATCCGTACTCTGACCGTACAGGCTCAGAACGGTACCAACTCTGCAAGCGACCTGCAGTCAATCCAGGATGAAATCACTCAGCGTCTGTCTGAAATCGACCGTATTTCTGCCCAGACCGACTTTAACGGCGTTAAAGTTCTGGATGGTAGCAAGACCTCCGTATCTATTCAGGTTGGCTCTCAGGATGGTCAGACCATCACTATCGACCTGCAGAAAATCAATACAACCAGCCTGAACCTGACTGGTTTTAACGTCGATGGTCCTTCATTGTCTGGTTCTGCTACTGATGCAAGCTCCGGTACTTACAACAGTACTTCTTACACCGGTGTTAGCGTGACTGTTGGTAGCACGACTGGTGGTAGTGTTTCTGGTTCCTTCAGCGGCGTGCTGAGCGGTGCGACTCTGGTTTCTGATGACAATGGTAACTACTTCGTCAGCGGTACTCTGACTTCTGCCGTATCTAACGTTGGTGCTTCCGGTACTACGGCTTACTACAAACTGACTTCCAACGATCTGTCTGTAGACAGTACCACGGGTACTCTGACTATTTCTATCGATTCGGTCAGCACTGATGACCTGACTCTGGCTGCGACGTCTGATCCGCTGACTACGCTGGACAAAGCCATCGCTCAGGTAGATAGCATGAAGAGTAACCTCGGTGCGATTCAGAACCGCTTCGACTCTACTATCAACAACCTGACCAGCACCACGACCAACCTGAGCGAAGCTCAGTCTCGTATCCAGGATGCTGACTATGCAACTGAAGTGTCCAATATGAGTAAAGCCCAGATCCTGCAACAGGCTGGTACCTCTGTTTTGGCCCAGGCTAACTCTGTACCGCAGACTGTTCTGTCTCTGCTGCAGTAATATGCCTTGTGTTGCAAAACCCCACTTCGGTGGGGTTTTTTATTGTCAGCTTTAAACCACCTCCTCGGGAGGTGGTGATTGTTCCTGTGAGGCTCTAGCCTGAAGAAAGCCCATGCGTAAATGTTTCATCTTACACTTTGATGATTCAGAGAGACTGTGAGGTTTTTTCCTCGGTAATGCATTCGAGAAGAAGGCTAAAGAGTGGCGAATAAAGATGTTGTGCCCCCTTTCAGGGGGCTACATCAAAGCCGCCTTCTTTGAAGGCGGATTTTTACTTTTATATGGACAATATTTATTGAGCGCCTGTTTGTTCTTCAACCGATGCTATACATGGTTATTTTTTCCCGATCATATTAAAAGTCATAAATGAAATAGTTGCATTTCACTTCATAGATTGAATAGCCGTAAAAAAGTGTCTGACATTCTCTGTTTGGAACCGGCTATAGGCGTTTATAATCTGCTAAATTTATGAGATGCTAGCGATTATGCTGCTTTATTCGGCGGTATAAGAAAATAAAAGAGGCTAGCAGGCCTGATCAACAAGAGGTGTGGTGATGGGTAATACGCCATTGGTAAGTGTTATCATTTTTGCAGAGAATCCTCGTTTTTTTGAGTTGTCACTCCGAAGTGCCTTACAGCAAGACTATGCCAACATTGAAATTATTGTATGCGATGCTACTTCTGACAGCGTAATTGAAAACATCGCCTACAAATTACTCGCGATGTCTCCTTATACCATTCATTATCACCGCTGTGATGCATCTCATGATTTTGAGAATCGTTTTGTCAAATCCCTTGATATGGTGAAAGGCGAATATATCAAGTTTTTGTTTGACAAGGATGTAATCCGGGAAGATTGCGTTAGATTATTGGTTGGGGTTCTGGATAGTGATACTTCGTTGACAATTGCATCATCCCGACATCAAAGGATTGGTAGCGATGGGCAAGAATTAAATGAAAGTGCGGCCTCGGTTTATCCATTTACGGATGACAGAATCATAAAAGGCGAAGGGGTGCCAAGTTTCTTTGCGGATTATGTCATCAATTTTATTGGTGCATTTTCCTGCACCCTTTTCCGGAAGGCTGATCTGCTGTCAGTGGAAAAACCAATTTTCCATATTGGTGGTCAGAGTTTTGGCGCTATGGGTTCCCTGGTGTTGTATACGAAATTGCTGATGCGCGGCGATCTGGTGATGTTGGCGCAACCGCTGTCACAAATACGTATCCTTGATACCGGGAAAATTAATGATGCAATCGATGGCAAAGAATTTGTTGAGCATTCCCTTTTTGGCAAGGCGATTGTTCAGGTTGGTTGGTTTATACCCTATAAGGGCAATAGTAAATATATCCAGATTGCACCGCTCGATTTTCCCGAACAGTTCATTGACTTCGACATTGATGAAGCAATAAGAAATAAACAGAACGAGTTACTGATTAAAAAAACGGAATCAAAAGGTGGATGGCTGGCTGCTCGCGTACCTACCCGGATCGAGTCAGAGTTTATCAACCGTTATCTGGAGCAAAATCCGGATGGAAGGACATTCTGTATTGTTATTTATGATGCGTTTAACGATGCGGAAAAAGTTAATAAAACTCTTGAGAGTATTTTTGATTCCTCTATTTCTGGAGTAATTGTCAAACCAATAGTATTGACGATGGCAGAGAATGATATCTATCCCATTATGGATGGGGTGGAGTATAAGAAATTAGAAAATTTACTTGCCCAATCATTAAACGATATTGTCACGAATGTTGAGTTCGACTGGCTTTTAAATATCCGTGCTGGTGAGTGTGTAACGGCAGGCGGGTTGATTATGACCAGTATCGGTCTTGTTAGCGCACAAGGCTGTTCTGCAGTTTACGGCGATGAACTGTTGCGTGGAGACAACGATAACATCGGTGCGTCTTGTCGCCCTGATTTCAATCTAGATTATCTGCTCAGCACTCCCGCCATTATGGCGTCCCACTGGCTGTTTAAACGGGAAGTGCTGCTGGAGCTGGGTGGATTTGACAATGCATTTTCACAAAGTATCGAGTTCGAATTTATTGTTCGGCTGATTGAACAGAAAGGGATTGGGTCGATAGGGCACTTGGCGGAGTTCCTGACCATATCGGATGCCGTGACGTTGCGATCCATACCGGATGAGATTCGAGTGCTGGAACGTCACTTGGTAAGGCGCGGATATGAGAATGCTCGAGTTTTGACTCCGGCGCCGGGGCATTATCGACTGGTCTATAACCATGCGGAAAAACCGCTGGTTTCTATCATTATTCCTGCCAAGGATAAACTTTCCGTATTGGCCAGCAGCGTTACCAGTCTATTGGAGAAAACCAAATACCGGAATTACGAACTGATTATTGTGGATCATGGCAGCCAGAATAATGAGACCAAAGTCTGGCTGGATGGTCTGGCGAAAGTGGATCCCCATCGTATCCGGGTATTTTATGCTCCGGAAGGGGCAACTGAATTTGGTGTTAACAATTTGGCGTTTTCAGCCGCCAATGGTGATTATCTGCTGTTCCTGAAAAGCGAAACCGCCATTATCCAGGCTGAATGGCTGGATAATATGCTTAATCATATTCAGCGCCCGGAGGTGGGTATTGTTGGCGCCAAACTGATTTATTCCGATGGCAGCGTGCAACATGCGGGGATGATTCTCGGATTGCGCGGCCCGGCGGATATCCCATTTGCCGGTGAATCAGTGAACTCCAGCGGTTATATGGAACGCCTGGTCGTTGATCAAGATTACACCGCGATAAGCGCCGCCTGCATGCTGATTAAGAAAGCGCTGTTTGATGATATTGGTGGGTTCGATGAACAGCAGTTCGGCACTGCCTACGGCAATGTGGATCTTTGTCTGAAGGCGCGCGAAGCCGGTTATCTTACCGTCTGGACTCCGTATGCCATCGTTATGCATGACAAAGCGGCAAATAGCACGGAATCGGTGAAGGACGATAATGCTGAAATGGAGCATAAGCACCGTGCATTTTTGGTGGAACAGGATCGGATGTATGAAAAATGGCTTCCGGTCATCAGTCGCGATCCAGCTTATAACATCAACCTGTCTCTTAATGGGCGAGGGTTTGAAATTGAACCCGATCCCTCATTGATCTGGCGCCCGCTGAGTTGGAATCCGTTGCCTATCGTGATGGCACAAAATGCTGATTCATTTGGTTGCGGCCACTACCGCGTGATTAAACCTTTCAATGCGTTAAAGGATGCTGGTTTGATCGATGGCAAACTGGCAAACGTCTATCTGAGTTTGCCGACGATGGCGCGCTATGCACCGGATGTTCTGATTTGCCAGCGCCCAACATCCGACTACTTCCATGACTGGGTTCATCGTCTGTCCAAATACACGGGTACGTTCAAAGTTTACGAGGTGGACGATTACATGCCCAACGTTCCGCTGAAGAGTATTCATCGCAAAGATGTTCCCAAAGATATCCTCAAAGCGATGCGTAAAAGTCTGGGTTTTATGGATCGATTCGTTGTTTCTACCCAGCCTTTGGCTGAGGCCTTCGCCGGCATGCATGCAGATATTCGCGTGGTGGAGAACAAGCTACCGGTTGAATGGTGGGGTAACTTGACCTCGCTGCGCCGACAAGGGAAAAAACCGCGCGTAGGATGGGGTGGCGGTAGTAGCCATACCGGCGATTTGGAGCTGATTGTGGATATTGTCCGGGATTTGGCGGATGAGGTTGAATGGGTCTTTTTCGGTATGTGTCCGGAAAAACTTCGTCCCTATATCCATGAATTTTATAAAGGTGTGCCGATCGATTCCTATCCGGAAAAGCTGGCGTCCATGAATCTGGATCTCGCGTTGGCCCCACTTGAGGATAATCTGTTTAACCGCTGTAAAAGTAATCTTCGTTTGCTGGAGTATGGTGCATGTGGTTATCCCGTTATTTGCAGTGATATTGAACCGTATCGTTGTGATCTGCCTGTGACCCGCGTCCGCAATCGTTATAAAGAGTGGATGGATGCGATCAGAGAATACTTGTCCGATCTTAATGAAACAGCAAAGACGGGGGATATGCTAAAACAAGCCGTCAGTCGTGATTGGATGCTGGATGGTGATAATTTGCATATATGGCGGGAGGCTTGGTTACCTAATTGATTGAACGTGCGTCACCGAAAGACATTAAATAGTGAAACTGTGTTACGCATCGAAATTATGTGGTAGCTGAAGTATGTATTTAAATTATAATACTATTCAGTCTACATGATGAAGTGAGGACTATCATGAAGAAAATTGCCGTTGTGGGCGCGGGTTTTTCTGGTGCTGTCTTAGCAAGAGAGCTTGCTCTTGCTGGTTATGATGTATCTGTATTTGATAGTCGTAACCATGTGGCGGGGAATTGTTACACCGCTAGAGATAAACAAACTGGGATTATGGTTCATAAATATGGGCCACATATATTTCATACTAGCGATGAAAGAGTATGGAAATATATAAATCAATTTGACAAAATTAATAACTTCACTAATCGCGTCAAAGCTATTAGTAACGGTCATATATATTCTCTCCCTATTAACCTAATGACAATCAATAGTTTTTTTGGGAAGGTTTTTTCTCCCCATGAAGCAAAAAATTTTGTTAGTTCAATAGCTGAGAATGCAATTAATATTCCAGTTACTTTTGAGGAGCAAGCACTAAAATTTGTAGGTAAAGATCTCTATGAGGCTTTTTTTAAAGGCTATACACAGAAACAATGGGGAGTTCATCCATCTGAGCTACCTGCGAGCATTTTGAAAAGACTCCCTGTTCGATTTAATTACGATGATAATTATTACAATAGCAATTATCAGGGGATCCCCGAAAACGGTTATACGGTTATTGTTGAAAAAATACTCACTCATAAAAATATTCATTTAATCTTGAATACACATTTTTTCCGTGAAATGGCATCTGAGTATGAGCATGTTTTTTATAGTGGACCTATTGATGCATGGTTTAATCATTTAAAAGGAAAATTAGGTTATAGAACTCTTGATTTCAAACCTGAATATCACCACGGAGACTATCAAGGCAATGCAGTGATAAATT
Organism: Musicola paradisiaca NCPPB 2511; assembly: GCF_000400505.1. Taxonomy (NCBI): domain Bacteria; kingdom Pseudomonadati; phylum Pseudomonadota; class Gammaproteobacteria; order Enterobacterales; family Pectobacteriaceae; genus Musicola; species Musicola paradisiaca. Next base: position 1,822,734 of record NZ_CM001857.1, read on the forward strand.
ATTGTGATATCAATGTACCATGGACTAGAATATCTGAACATAAAAACTTTGCTCCATGGGAGTCTTATGATTCCACATTAATTTATAAAGAATATAGTCGGGAGTGTATGAATGATGATGTTCCATATTACCCAATAAGATTAGTTAAAGATAAAAATATCTTATTTGATTACATAGAATTAGCTAATAAAGAAAAAAATATAACTTTTATTGGGCGATTGGGGACTTATAGATATCTGGATATGCACGTGACAATATCTGAAGCATTAGATACAGCAGCGATGTATCTTAGAAAGAGAAATTCAGGAGAAAATATCCCTGCTTTCTTTGTTCAGCCTTTAAACTAGAGTGCTATTTTTCTTACTAATGTTATTTACCCTTTATCAGATCAGATTGTCATGAGGAATATATGTCAAAAAAAGTGTTTGTTTTTTGCCCTGGCGGGGTTGTAACAGGTGGGCCTGAATTATTACATCAATTCACTCACGAGCTTAGAAATGCTGGAGTAGACGCCCAGATGATTTATTATCCAATTGGAAATGAATATTCTGTCCCTGAGCGCTACCAGCATTATGACGTGAAGATTTCAAGGTTTGATAGAGCTCAGATTAAGGATCAGATCGTTGTTGTCCCAGAAGTGGTAACGGTATTTTTAAACTCTCTACCGAGATGTTCTGCATTTATCTGGTGGCTATCAGTAGATAATTATTTTTTTGGTGAAATAGATAATCCAACGAAACGAGTTAGCAGTATACTGAAAGGCGGTAAATTATCTGTTTATGCTATGAAAAAATATAAACATCTTGTACAGAGTGAATATGCTAGACTATTTTTGCTAAAACATGAAATTGAATCTGAGATGCTAACGGACTATTTAAATGAAAAACATTTAACTCCAGTTTCGGAAAATATTCAACGACATAATATTATAGCATTTAATCCGGCAAAGGGTATAGAAGTTACAAAGTATCTAATAGAAAACAATCCTGATTTTAAATTTATCCCAATAGCTAACATGACGCCAGAACAAGTTAAAAACTTACTTTTGCAAAGTAAAGTTTACATAGACTTTGGTTCTCACCCTGGGAAGGATCGTTTCCCTCGAGAAGCTGCTATGGCTGGCTGCTGTATTGTAACGGGAATAAAAGGAAGTGCTAGAAATCATGTTGATATACCCATTCCAGATAGTTATAAACTTGATTCAGACAGTGATGAGTTTTTATCGAAGTTCAGGATGTTGATTCTTTCTATTTTTAACGATTTTGCTATTATGATCAAAGATTTTGATGGATATAAAAAAATCATCTGTGATGAGCCCATTCACTTCAAAAATCAAGTGCGAGATTTTGTTGGTAAGTATTGTAGTTAGCGACTTTGACGTTTTTGTCTGTTGCAAATAAAGCCTCTTTTTTAGGGTTATTCGGTCGATTGCGGGGATGTGACAATCGCATAATAGTATCGGTAACTTTATCACCATAGGTATTTATCACTGTGAGCGAACTGTACACCGCTGAAGGCACAATGGATAAAAATTCCTTATGGAAGCGCTATGTTCCCTTAGTGCGCCATGAAGCCTTACGCTTACAGGTTCGTCTTCCGGCAAGTGTCGAGCTTGATGATCTTCTTCAAGCGGGGGGCATTGGGCTGTTAAGTGCAGTGGAGCGTTATGATTCGCTTCAGGGGACGGCATTTACGACCTATGCCGTACAGCGGATTCGAGGCGCAATGCTGGATGAACTGCGCAGCCGAGATTGGGCACCACGTAGTGTCAGACGTAATGCCCGTGAAGTGGCTCATGCAATGCGACAAGCTGAACAACTGCTCGGCAGGGCACCTACCGAACAGGAAGTCGCACAGTCTCTGAATATCTCGCTGGAAGAGTATCGTCAGATTCTGCTGGATACCAACAACAGCCAGCTGTTTTCTTACGATGAGTGGCGGGAAGAGCATGGGGACAGTGCTGAAGCGTTGCTGGAAGGGAACGAAGAAGCCAATCCTCTTCATCAGCTGATGGATGTCAATTTGCGTCAGCGGGTTATGGAGGCGATTGAAAATTTGCCAGAACGTGAAAAAATGGTGTTGACCCTCTACTACCAGGAAGAATTGAACCTGAAGGAAATCGGGGCGGTTCTGGAAGTGGGAGAGTCGCGCGTCAGTCAGTTGCATAGCCAGGCCATTAAGCGTCTGCGCGTGAAATTAATGAATGACGTTTAATTTGAAGCGTAGACATGTTAGTTGGATCAACTTACTGTCAGGAATGGACTCATGCCTCAATCAACCAGGAAGAAGCAGCTTCTCAGCCGTTATCTGAAAGACTTCAAGCACAGACAAACGCATTGTGCAAACTGTTCGAAAGAACTGGATCGCGTTTCGTTGGTATTTCGAAATCAGCTTATCAATAAAAAATCGATCGGTATTATGGATCGGCTTATTGATAATGATGTCTGGGAATCCGTACAGGAAGAGCTTATTCCTCTTTGCCGGTTTTGCAGCGAGGTTTTTTGCAATACTCACGCCAATTACTTCGATATTAGAGCTTTTACGCAATATCTCATCGAACAGACAGAAGTTCGGCATAGCACCATGCGTGAATATGTCATTCGCCTGAGGCGGCTTGATGAACTGTTGGTTGCGAAAAATTACCCTCAGGAAAGTTTTGCCGCCAGTGACAATATTCAACAGCGTATCTGCGATTATCTGCCGGACATTGAGCAAAACACCTATCGCAGCGCATTGCGCAAGTATGACCAGTATCTCCATTGGCAAAAACATTACTAATGAATCTCCCTCGCCTGACGACGGCGAGGGAATATGTCGTATTCATAGGATTAAATTATTCCAGTGTAAAAGTGCTTGCCAGACGTATCGTTAATATTGCACTGTCATAATACTGACATCGTGAAGTTGTAATTTTTCTTCAGGTGTCAGAAACCCTGATACGGCCAATCATTATTCGCCAGAATAGTTATTGTCACTGTGAGGAGCACGAATGACAGAGTCCTTTTGTGGACACAATAGTCAACATTTTTGTTCTCTTCTACCGCTTCATCAAAGCGGGGAGTCTGTCTCCCGCCTCATATCCCTGACTACGCACTATCCTTTCAATCCTGTATTTTCCCGATTAACTGCAAAAGCCGATGCCAACAGATCGTCAGATGCTGTTATGCATCGTTTTTTTCCTTTTTATCCTCTTTACGGCTTAATAAGGGAGCCAACCTTATTTGTGAATGAAACACCATCGGCCAAAGTCCGTTCGGTAACTGAAACAAACTGTAAGGTGCCACTATGGGAAGACAAAAAGCAGTGATCAAAGCACGTCGTGAAGCTAAGCGCGTAATCAGACGTGAATCACGCAGTCATCGTCAGCGTGAAGAAGAATCGGTCACTTCTCTGGTTCAGCTTGGAGGAATTGAATCTATCGGCATGGCGCGGGAAAGTCGCGATACTTCGTTGATAGAGGCCCGAAATCTGGCTCAGGAGTATTATTTGTCTGCAATAGAAAATAAACAGTTGATATTTGCCACCGGCGAAGCCGGGTGCGGCAAGACGTTTCTGAGTACAGCCAAAGCGGCTGAGGCATTACTTCACAAAGAGGTTGAGAAGATAATCGTTACCCGCCCGGTCTTGCAGGTGGAGGAGGATTTGGGCTTTTTGCCGGGGGATATTGCTGAGAAGTTTGCGCCTTATTTTCGTCCGGTATATGACGTATTACAGCGGCGTCTGGGGGCATCCTTTCTGCAGTATTGCTTGAGGCCTGAAATCGCCAAAGTTGAAATTGCGCCTTTTGCTTATATGCGAGGCCGCACATTTGAAAATGCCGTTGTTATTCTGGATGAAGCACAGAATGTCACCGTTAATCAAATGCGCATGTTCCTCACGCGATTAGGCGAAAATGTCACCGTCATTGTGAATGGGGATATTACTCAATGTGATCTGCCTGTGGGGGCGATATCAGGGCTGAGTGATGCATTGGCGCGTTTCCAGGAGGACGATATGGTAGGCATCGTCACGTTCGATAAAGAAGATTGTGTGCGTTCGGAATTGTGTCAGCGGGCGTTATTCGCTTATTCCTGATTACGTGCGCTAATAATAAAAGGGCTGCGTATGCAGCCCTTTTTCATCGTTGAATTAATGGGTTGTCAATTGAAGATGACGGCGTGCCGGCGATGAGGCGTGCTCGGATATGGCAGTACCCTGCAGCCTGAATATCTCGACCGACTGCTGAAGTTTATATGCCTGTTCGTTCAGAGAGTCGGCCGCGGCTGAAGCTTGTTCCACCATGGCGGCGTTTTGCTGTGTGACGGACTCCATCTGGTTGAGAGCAATGTTGATTTGTGAGATGCCCCGGCTTTGTTCTTCGGATGCCAGCGAAACTTCTGCAATTAAGCCTGATACGTTCTGAATCACTCTTTTCACATTCCCGATAGCATCACGGACTTCATCAGCCTGAGCGGTACCGTTTTGTACAGAAGAGATGGCGGTGTCGATCAGTGTTTTGATTTCTTTCGCCGCGGATGATGAGCGCTGAGAAAGTGTGCGAACCTCGCCGGCGACAACCGCAAAACCTCGTCCGTGCTCGCCGGCGCGTGCTGCTTCGACTGCCGCGTTAAGGGCGAGAATATTGGTCTGGAAAGCGATGCCTTCTATCAGATTGGTGATGTCGGCCACTTTTGCTGAACCATGGGCAATTTCTGCCATCGCGAGCATCATTTTTTGGACGGAGGCATCACCATGTTCTACCGCAGTTCCTGCTTCCTGGCCCAGACGATTCGCCTGGTTGGTGTTATCGACATTACTTTCGATGGTTGAGGCAATCTCATGCATGCTGGCAGCAGTTTGCGCCAGCGATGACGCTTGTTCTTCGGTGCGAGAAGAGAGATCTTCATTAGCCGACGCAATCTCGCCTGATGCAGTCGATACACTTTCACTCGCCGTCCGAACGTCGTGCAATACTGAAGAGAAACGCTGGATCAAGTTGTTAAACGCAGCAGCGGTTTGACCCACTTCGTCATTCCGACTGGCATCGGCCTGGTGTGTCAAATCCAGGTCTTCGCTCACGGCAGTCAGTGTCTGGCGTAAGGCGTTAAGGCTATTGCGTACATAGCGCAGAATTGTTGTTGATAAGGTACCTGCAATAATCAGTGCGATGAGAATCAACCCAAGCAGTTCGATAAAGGTCAGTTTAAAACTGTCGTTGTTTTGCGCTTGCAGGCCGTTAGCGAGAAAAACGTTGTAGTTATATTGATCCTGGAAGCCTTTAACCAGTTTATCCTGTGCCAGACTAATATACCCCTGGTCGGAGAAAGCTTTATCTGCGGCTTGATTATCACTTTGGAACTGCTGAAAGAGTTTATCTTTTGCAGATTTGAAGTCATTCAAATATTGCAGATTCGCATTTGACATTGCTAAATCTTTATCGTCTGAAATCAGATTTTTTATATAATCTGCATTCAGTTTTTCTACTTTGGCAAGAGACGTATCAATAGCCTGTTTTAAGTTACTACGGTGTTGTTCGTCTTTTGTCAAAAAATACAGCGACAGTGAATTTAGCGCATCACCCAATGCATTGGACGACTGAACCAGGTTGTCAAGACTGGGCATGGTATTGGTCAGGACGTAATCCATCCGATCTCTGGATTGACTAAGTGATTGAAGGCCAAAGCCACCCACACCGATTAGGGCGATGGTAAAGATAGTGATTGCGATTGCCAGTTTTTTTACAATAGTCATTTTTATGCTCCGCCAATATACTCAGGATAATTGCATGTTGCCGTATAGGTCTCTGACGATAGCTAATGTATTCATCATAGATTAAGTAAACATTAATAATCATAGATGCGGATTTTATATTTTTTATAAAAAAGCATCAGAGATAACGCTATTAATAATTAGATGGGTTACTTCTTTTTATGGTCGATAATCTTTTTAGGATAAATAAAAATAGATGGCGATTTTTCCATTTATAAAGAATTGATATTGAAAAGTAAGTGCAAAATATTCGTTTTATTTCTATTGGATAGACATTTTACGGCTGCGGTTGTCTTTGTTGGCGCTGACGACTGATGTATGGCGTGAGCCCCTTTGTAAACCAACTGTGGGTAGGGCCGAGAGACGTTATTGTTTGGCATTGCGAAACTGCCAATGTGTCGTGTGAACAAGACGAATGCAAGGTGACAAGAAGCGTTTTCTGGTGTTGTAATCACTGGTGATTATGCATCAACTTATTGATTAACATGAGCAAGAATGGACGAGTCGGTTTGAAAATAAAGTAAGGATGATAATGGGTAAAGAGTGGAAGGGTATCTACGATAACACTTAACAATCAGAAGTGGCGGTGAGGGAGGGATTCGAACCCTCGATACGTTTTCACGTATACACACTTTCCAGGCGTGCTCCTTCAGCCACTCGGACACCTCACCGGGGTGTCACCGCCATAGGCGGCAACGGGGCGCTACTATAGGCAGTCGACATTATCCGGTCAAGCGCTATTTGGTCGTTTTATTCTTTCTGCTCAAGTGTTGAACGAAGCCGATAAGGCCTAGCTGATTTGCCTACGACAAAGATAAAAAACTACCGCTGGAACGGGGGTAATGCCAGCCGGTTAAGTAATTGACGAGTGTGTTTATGCGGAGTGACAGTACCTGATTCGGCAAGACAGCGGGAAATCAGTTTCGGGCCAGGAATATCGCCTAAGCCATTATCGGATTACGTCATGAATCGTAGCGGGGAATAAGGCCAAGACCCTGCCCAATGTGCATAAAAAATCCGGAAATGGGCGAGCATTCCCGGATTCTTAGAAACCACTGGTTCGGCCAACTGATCGGCATTACTGCCAAAGCGGCGGTTTAATGCGCTGAATATCAGTTCAGTAGTGATTTAATGTATGCGGTAATTTCAGCATTTTTGCTGTTAGCAAAGAAATATTCCTGGAATTTCGGGCCGGCAATCGCACCTTTAACCAGTTCTTGATCCAGTTCTTTCAGAATAGTAATCAGATCGTTGTAAGTAACCGCTTTGACCGCGTCCAGAATTTTCTTGTTACGCTGCTGGGGGGCAACGCGATCGCTCGGGTAGCCCCTGCCGCCTTCTTCCTTGAACAGCTGAGTGAACAGGTTTTCCAGGTTCAACTCGGCACCCCAACCAAAGCCCTTGGCATAAGGCAGGGATACGGCATTGCCATTGTTGATTTGGGAGAACAGGTAAGCATCGGACGGGTCGACAACCAGACCGCAGATCACGCCTGGGAAGGAGTTGCAAGCCAACATTGCGCCCTGACCGGTACCACAACCGGTGACGACAAAGTCGGCAGCACCGGAGTTCAGCAGGATGGCAGCCAGAATACCGTTCTGGATATAGGTCAATTGTGCTGCATCTTCAACAGCATATTGGCCGTAGTTGTATACGGTATGTCCTTGCGGCTCAACAGCTTTAGACAACGCTGCGGCGATCACGGCGTTCTTGGCGGCCTGGCTGTTCTCGTTAATCAGTGCAATTTTCATGTTCGTTCCTTTATTCATATCGGATAACTACATTTTTTAAAACGCTATTTCAATTGTGAAAGTATACCTTGTCGACTGAAAACAGCAAACCATCATATGTGGGGGTGGATCGCAAAAATACGATTGAAGAACGCAGGAGAAGAGCAGGAACAGGCTAGCACATTCCGGGATTAACGGTGATTGTCAATGCGGATGAATGAATTGAGTCGAGCATCCGGAAGAATAGCGCCCTTGGTTTGTTGACGTTGGGGCGCCTGCCTGATGACGATGGATTAAAAACTACTGGTATCCTTGAACAAACCGACTTTCAGATCTGTTGCGGTGTAGATTAAACGCCCGTCGACAAAAACTTCGCCATCCGCAATGCCCATGATCAGCTTGCGATTAATGACACGCTTGAAGTGAATGCGGTAAGTGACTTTTTGAGCATTTGGCAATACCTGACCGGTAAATTTCACTTCACCAACACCCAGCGCTCGTCCTTTGCCTTCTCCACCCAGCCAGCCGAGATAGAAACCGACCAGTTGCCACATGGCATCCAAACCGAGGCAGCCCGGCATAACAGGATCGCCAATGAAATGGCACCCAAAGAACCATAAGTCCGGATGGATGTCCAGCTCCGCTTCTATGTAGCCTTTGTCATGCAGGCCACCGTTTTCGGTCATCTTGATGACGCGATCCATCATGAGCATGTTGCCCGATGGCAATTGCGGACCCTGAGCACCAAACAGCTCTCCGCGCCCGCTGGCGAGAAGATCTTCCTTTGAGTACGATTCGCGTTTATCTACCATGTTTCTGAAACCCTGTTTTTTGTGAAGCTCGCAGGTTAGCGTACAGATGTACGCTGAGCAAGTTTATTACGGCTGGACATACCAGTATGATTGCACGACATTGCCGCTATTTAACGAAAAAACCATGGAAAACGGCGACGTTCCTGCGGCATCAGGCTGGCAATACGTTCTCGGATCGTTGCCAGTAAACTAGGATGTCGGTCATCGTCGTAGGCGACTTTCGTGAGTAATTCCAGCACTTCATCAACCGAATCTACCGGATAGATATGGAACTCGCCTTTACGCACGGCGTCGATCACATCCGGCAGCAGACAAAGATGACGCTGATTGCTGGAAGGGATAATGACGCCTTGCTGTCCCGTTAAGCCACGACGTTGGCAGACTTCGAAGAACCCTTCGATTTTCTCGTTGACGCCGCCAATCGGCTGAACATGGCCGAATTGGTCAACAGAACCCGTTACCGCGAATTGTTGATTGATAGGCTGTTGCGATAAGGCGCTAATCAGTGCGCTAAGTTCCGCCAACGATGCACTATCGCCGTCAACTTCACTGTAGGATTGTTCGAACACAATGGACGCTGAAAAAGGAAGTTGTTGTTCAAGCTCCAGTTCGGCGATCAAAAACGCCTGCATGATCATCATGCCTTTGGCGTGAAGATTGCCGCCTAATTCCGCTTTGCGTTCGACATCGGTAAATTCACCGTCGCCAGGGTGAACGACACAACTGATGCGGGTCGGTTCGCCGAACATAATCGGATAACCAGGATACTCTAATACCGATAGCCCGTTGACCTGGCCAATGACTTCGCCTTCGGTTTCAATCAGAATCTGCCCTTGCTCGATTTCATCCTGCATGCGTTCATAGAGATAGCTTTCCCGCCAGCGCTGCGATGTTTCGGCATCAATAATAGATTGCCCGGTAATCTCTTCTTGCTGTGCATACAGTGCGGCTTGTTTCAGATGATGGTTTAGCCAGCGGGGGCAGAGCGGTAAGTTGTATTGATCCCCACTGTAACGCACAGCAAGACGAATCAGCTCCGGCCAGGCATCGCTGGTTAACCGGGGGAGGGCGTTCTCAAGACATAATGCATTGATATAGGCGCACCAGTTTTTCAAATCCTCCTCGTCAACCAGCGGCAGCAGTGCTTCAAATTCGCCGTAGATGGCCAGTTCACCCAACTCGGGTTCCATCTCATGGATATCGCCCAGACTCTCACGATCACCCAGAACGATCAGACGAATTTCCAGCGGCATGGGCGGGATCCCCAGCGGCAAGGGGCGATGTTCGTCAGGAGACAACCAGTGATAGGCGCCATCAATGATAATCTGTTTCAGTCGCAGCCACATCAACGGCTGTGCCAGCAGCGTTCTCGCTGAAAGGATCAACGTGCCGCCGTTAACCCGATGAATCAGGCCCGGTTGCAGAGAGACGTCATCGTTAAAAATACGCACGCAACCGAAAAGTTGTTCCGGTTCGATCCACTCCTGATAGCCACATCGTAGTGTCGCGGCGAAATTATCAGTTATGTTCTGCGCCAGCTGAACGTTAACCTGGCGCCCCGTAATGTGATAGTGGCTGCCGTAAACGATGTCCGATGCCGGGAGCAGGCTTGTGACAGCCTGGGCGATCAGTGCGAGATAAGCATTGTTCTCTTGTGCCTTCAGTAGCATGAAGCGGGAAGGCGAGCGGGGATGGCAGAACACTGTCAATGCATCATCCAGACGAGATTGCACCGCTGAGAACTCAGCAGGGGGCAACTGCGCTGCCTGGCTGAAAAGTGATTGGAACTGCGTGAGATCGGGCAACAATTGCTGCCATTCGAGTCGGTTACTGGTCAAAGTGTCTATTGTGTTCGTCTTAAGGAAAAGCGCAATTATACAAGATTTCTCTATGCTGCATACGTACCGTAGCGGAAGGATGCGGAGGTGATCTTCTTTAGGAATGATGGTTTGATTAAAAAAAAGCCAATAGAGGATTGCCTGGTGCAATTCACTCGGGCAACAATGGTAATATATACAGTCACGTTACGCGGTCACTAAAGGGTTCATGATGAAATATCAGCAATTAGAGAATCTTGAGTGCGGGTGGAAGTGGAAATACCTGGTGAAGAAACACCGCGAGGGTGAGCCGATCACGCGCCTGATTGAACAGAGTGCCGCAGGCGCGGCGATTGATGAATTGTTGAAAATGGAGAGCCAGCCGGTCAAGGTTCTGGAATGGATCGCCAACTATATGAGTCCGGCGCTGGAAAATCGGATGAAGCAGACGATTAGGGCTCGCCGCAAACGCCATTTCAACGCTGAGCACCAGCACACTCGCAAAAAGTCGATCGATCTTGAATATATCGTCTGGCAGCGGCTAGCTGCTCTGGCGCATAGGCGCGGGCTGACATTGTCTGAAACCGTTGTGCAATTAATAGAAGATGCGGAATCAAAAGAAAAATATGCCAGCCAGATGTCGGTGCTGAAGCAGGATTTGCAGGCTATTTTGGGCAACAACGGCAAAAAGTGATTTATTGGCTGATTGGGAGAGGCTGCTCATTAGCCGGTATGGTTTTTTGTTATATCAATAATAACTTTTTGGCCGCAGCAATTTTCGCCAGTGGGTGAACGCTTCCAGTTTATTAAATGACATTAATTAAAAAAATGAGAAAACAATGACCACGGGAAAACTTAATGGCCAGGTAAGGGCGATCAGCGCGGAGGCGAGAAAACGAATGAGCAGTGAACGGTCTTTGCTCATAAAGAAAGTGAACAGAATTGCTATACAAAAACCAATGAGATAGATCAGTTTGATCGTTTCCCACATATGATGGTGTGACACATTTATTTCCTTACGCTGCAGGGGCTGCCAATTCTATGAGCTTGTTGCTTTACAATCAATCAGTTAACTCTGATAAAATCTTCCCGCTTGTCATTTCCTTGACCGAACTATTTTAGGGTAACTGTGCAATCGTGATCTCTCATTATCAGGAACTGAATGTCACTTATGTTATAATTCAGTGGGGAATTATTTATTCTCTTTTCAAAGCATACCTGTCTGAGAGATTTATTTCTGACGAGTGAGTCAAAAAATCAATAGTCGATTCATGTTGGCGAAATGAGCATAAACGATGCCGCCAGATAGCGTTGGGTTATTATGTTTTCCTCTGCCATCTTTAAATATCAGCGTTTAGATGTGAGCATTGTCACATTATTCTTTGCATTGACGGTTATTGAACAGCTGCGATTTAGCTCACAGCAGGCGATTTTATTATTTACTTCATTTGTATGACATAAATATTAATTTTTTATTTCGCTATGGACATTGTAACAAGAGTGGCATACGTTGATGTTTTACACTGCCATAAAGGTAATGAAATGAGTGAGATATCAAGTTTGTCGCTGAAGATCCCTCTTGAGCTTAAAGAAAAGCTCAAAGAAGCTGCACTGAAGAATCAGGTGTCTATCAGTGCCGAGGTGAGTGCTCGGTTGTTTAAAAGTTTTGATATCGACGAGCATGCTGCTGACTGCGAAGTAGATGTGATTGATAGTCAGAATACGGAGGAGAGTGTTGAGCCACTGACATCGAAAGAGATCAAGAAACTTCGGCAATTGCTGAAGCTCAAAAGCGCCGCCAAGAAAAAATAATCTTCTCACCGGATGTGCCACCTTAGTATTCCGGTGGCATTTCGTTAATACCCATCTGAGTATTCACTGTTATTTTACATAATGGATATCCCATTTTTATTTGCTCTTTGGGCAATTAAATGACGTATTCGGGATGAACTCCAGGATATTTATCAACTATCACCTGCTCTAATTTTTTAATAGTGAACATGATACGCAGGCATAATTATTGTCTGTTCACATTAAACGTTTAGTGTCGTCTTTTTGAAAAGATATGTATCTCAACGTTAATTGAAGTGGAAGTTAAAATCAGGAATATTCATTTCTAATTATTACCTGTGTTATAGTTATGATTAATGATAAGCCCGTTACCGAGTCTATTTACAATAACAGTTATAACAATTCGCAATTATTATTGTTGGCGGTTGTAAATAGAATACTGAGGGCCAGGTGTTGTGCGACATGAGTGGTTGATTGTATCGAAACCTGGCAACGGTTGTGAGGTGATACGGGAACAGAATGTGCCGAACGTTAACCGAATACCGGGGAGGCGTGCGGATGTCATATTATTGTCTGGTCTGTGTTGTGCTTGTTCATGCATGTTGCATAATACGGTGGATCAGTATCCATGGAGGGTAGAATGGTCAGCGTGGCAGCTCTGCTTGATGATGACAACAATGTCATTATGAACGATTGGGTGCAATCGAATATAGCCATCCCACAACTGTCCTTCTCTCAGCGTTCTCTCGACGATGATTCTTGTTGTTATTTATATTCCCATACCTGTCTTGTTATTTTGAGATGGGGGAAATTTTTATTTTTACTGAGTGTAATGGAATGCCGTTATTAATGCGGGGGACGACCGTTTTTTATTATTTATGCTTAATCGAAAAATTAATCTTTATGAAAGGGGATAATAATGAGTTTTTCTAATTTACGTATAGGTGCTCGACTGGCAATGGGGTTTTCATTTCTTATTGTCATGTTGTTGATCGCCGGTGGTGTGGCCTTGACGAATTTGAGCGATTTCAACCAAAAGATGGATCAAACGGTGTCCAAGCTTTATCCGCTTACGGTTAAAGGCAACCAGCTGATTGATGCACTTAATAATGCGCTGTTAGGGCAGCAGGTGACACTGGTTCTTGATTCGCCAGATCAAATAAAGCGAAAAGCGGAGGAGATAAAAGGTTACTCCGAGAAAATAACACAGTTGATTAATGAGCTGAAAAATAGCGAACAGGATGAACGTACAGCCCGGCTGGTTAATGAAATTCAACAAGTCCGCGGCGAGTATTCTGTTTCCGGTAATAAATTGATGGCGCTGATCCTTAGCGGTGATCAACCGGCTGCAAAGGAAGAATTACTGAATGTATCCCTTGGGCTCCAGCAGAAGTATCGCGCCAAAGTGTTGGAATTCATTGATTATGAAGATGATCAGATGGTCAATGCGCGTGAAACGGTTAAACAGAGTTATTCCCGGATCGTTATTTTGTTGATCGCCGTCTTTGTGGTCAGCATTGTCGCCGGCGGGCTGATTGCGTGGGCGATTACCCGCAGTGTAACTACCCCATTGCGACAGGCGCTACGGGTGGCGGAACGTGTCGCTAAAGGCGATTTAACCTCGGATGTGGTGACAAACCATAAGGATGAAACGGGGCTGCTGTTGCGTGCGTTGCATGAAATGAACGGTAGTTTGCGGGCTATCGTAACGCAGGTGCGCGATGGTGCGGATACGATTTCTTCCGCTGCATCGCAGATTGCCGCTGGAAACCAGGATCTGTCGGCCAGAACAGAGGAGCAAGCCAGTTCACTGGAGCAAACCGCCGCCTCGATAGAGCAACTGACATCTACTATCAAAAATACGGCAGAGAATACAGAGCACGCGGCAAGCCTCGCCAGTCAGGCCTCAGGCATCGTAAGACAAAGTGGTGAAATGATGGCGAACGTAACACGTGAAATGCGTGAGATAAAAGAGTCATCACAGAGAATGGCTGAGATCATCAGCGTAATTGACGGTATTGCCTTCCAAACCAACATTTTGGCGTTGAATGCCGCAGTTGAGGCTGCTCGGGCAGGGGAGCAAGGCCGTGGGTTCGCTGTTGTGGCAAGCGAAGTTCGGGCTTTGGCGCAGCGCAGCGCGGCGTCGGCAAAAGAGATCAAGGAACTTATCGATGACTCGGTGCAGAAAGTGCAGGACGGCATGGTGCTGGTGGAGAATACGGAACACACCATGGGCGCGGTGATTGACAATGCGCAGAGTGCCAACGGCGTTATGAATGAAATCGCGCAGGCCAGCCAGGAACAGAGTGAAGGCATTAATCAGATCAATCTGGCGATTGGTCAAATCGATACGACGACGCAACAGAATGCAGCGTTGGTAGAGGAGTCCGCCGCTGCGGCGATATCGCTACAGGAGCAAGCGCAAAGTCTCGCGCAGGTTGTAAATATCTTTAAGCTCGGAAGCAGCCTGGCTGGCCGGGATGTTGTACAACCCGTAAATAAGACGCCGAAACTGGCTCTGGCGAATGGCATGGTCGCAACAGAGAAAGGACGTGTTGCAAACGAAGAATGGACATCGTTCTAAACCCTCTGTGTCGACTGCTATAAAGCAGCCTTCCTGACATCAGCGCAGGCTGCTGACCAAGTCCTGGCTCGCGGGCCGGGACTTTGATCTAACCGCCGTGCGATTTATGAGCTTAGGGTAAAATTATGGGCTTAGCGTCAAAACGGTGGTGTGAATCTTCGTGTCCGTCGTTTCGATATAAGGCAATACCGAATTAACGTAGTGATGTTGCGTCAATGCGGTCAATGCATCAGTACCATGCCGGCAGCGGCTGGGTGTAGCCTGTCAGATAGGCGAAGAGCCCTCGACGGCGCGATGCGGGGAACGGTATAGAGAAGGGAATAATGATGGCAAAAATTCCAAACCAGCAAGCCATCAATAACGCGGCATGTTATCTCGCGTCGTCGTAATGTTGTTAATGAAATGTCTTTTTGGTGTGGCCTGGCGTAAAAATCTCGAAGCTGTTTCCCAGAAATGTCTTGTTAATAAGCGCTTTCAACAGAAGTCTCTTGCCTCGTCAGGATAGAGAGAGGAGAATCTTTCCGCATTTATCTAAGGGATAGCCTGAAGATTTGCGAAACGGGTCATCATGAGTTTTTCAGAACAAGCGGATTCCATATGACGTGTTCTCATTTGCTACAAGCTAACCAAGGTCGAGCGTAGAGAATATTTTCTGTTTAAAGACGGTGGTTTATCATTTTTATCCGTTAATGTTGTATAAACGCTGACCTTTTATGATGAACCAGTCGGTTATCAAGTTGTCGGAAAGCTAATTTATCCATTAATATGGATTTTAGTTGATTTAAGCACACATACAGGGGGAGATGTGCTGGTTAATAAATGTGGGGCTAAGCAGCCGGTTGCAAATCTTCGTTGGCTTTCAGCCGCTATCATGTTGTCTTTTATCTCTTTGCCTTCCTGGGCTTTTTCTCTTGACGATGTTGCGCAAAAAGCAGAAAAACTCGCTGAAAAAGGCTATGAAGCGCCCAAGAGCAATCTGCCTGCGCAATTCCGGGATATGAAATTTGCTGACTACCAGCAAATCCGTTTCAATCAGGAAAAATCCTACTGGAACACTCTCCAGACGTCGTTCAAATTACAGTTCTACCATCAGGGCATGTATTTTGATATTCCTGTTAAGATCAATGAAGTCACGGCTACCAGTGTTCAGGAAATTAAATACTCCCCGGATTATTTTGATTTTGGGTCGGTCAATCACAATACCGATGTGGTAAAGGATCTTGGCTTTGCCGGGTTTAAAGTGCTTTATCCGATCAATAAGCAGGATAAAGATGATGAGATTCTGAGCATGTTGGGGGCCAGTTATTTCCGCGTGTTGGGGAAAGGGCAGGTTTATGGTCTTTCCGCTCGTGGGCTGGCTATTGATACGGCGCTGCCATCCGGCGAAGAGTTTCCCCGTTTTCGTGAGTTCTGGATTGAGCGTCCTAAAGCAAACGACAAGCATTTAGTCATCTACGCGCTGCTGGATTCTCCACGTTCTTCAGGAGCGTATCGTTTTGTCGTCTATCCTGGCAGCGACAGTATGATCGATGTGGAAGCGAAAATTTTCCTGCGCGACAAAGTGGGCAAACTGGGAATCGCACCATTAACCAGCATGTTCCTGTTCGGTCCGCATCAGCCTTCCCCGACATTGAATTATCGCCCGGCGTTGCATGATTCCAACGGGTTGGGTATTCATGCCGGCAACGGGGAGTGGATCTGGCGTCCGTTGAACAACCCCAAACACTTGTCTGTAAGCACCTATACTATTGACAACCCGAAAGGATTTGGCCTTTTGCAGCGCGGGCGTAATTTCTCTGGCTATGAGGATCTGGATGATCGCTATGATTTGCGCCCGAGTGGTTGGGTAGAGACCAAAGGCGAGTGGGGGAAAGGCAAGGTTGAGCTGGTTGAAATTCCGACGGCGGATGAAACCAACGACAATATCGTTGCCTTTTGGACCCCGGAAAACTTGCCGGAAAAAGGCAAACCACTCGAAGTTAAATACCGTCTGCATTTTAGTCAGGATGAAGAGGCATTGCATTCTCCGGATCAGGCATATGCTATCCGTACCATGCGTTCCACCGGGGATGTGAAACAGTCCAACCTGATTCGTCAGCCTGACGGCACCGTTGCGTTTTTGGTGGATTTCGCCGGCGGTAAGATGAAAGATCTGGATCCGAGTGCGCCTGTTGTCCCTCAGGTTAGTATCGGGGATAACGGTGAAATCGTAGAAAATAGCGTCCGTTATAATCCTGTTACCCATGGCTGGCGTCTGACTCTGCGTCTGCGAGTGAAGGATAACAAGCAACCTACCGAGATGAGAGCGGCGTTGGTTAATGGTGATGCTACATTGACTGAAACCTGGAGCTATCAGCTGCCTGCTAATGAATAAGTCAACTTTCTCCCTCGATTATATCGAGAAACTCCCTCTGTCTGAGTCTCAGGCAGAGGGCCTGCGTACATCGCTTGCGCAGACTCAGGATCCCGCTGCGTTGCATCAGGCGTTGTCTGACGGCTCTTCCGTCAACATGCATTCTGATGATGATATTCCCCTGGTATCCGTCCAGCGACGTCTGGAAATGGCTTGGGAAGATGGATTGAACGGCGGAAAGCAGGTGTCCAAAGATCGCGAAGGGCGCACGGCTTTGTTGGCGATGCGTCATATCGTCCGGTCATCCATGTTCCCTGATGCCTGGCAGACGAATCCTCTGGCGCGCTGGTGGGATGGCTTCCGGGGGCAAGCGCGTCCTCCCCGTCATCAGTACCGGACGGCAGAGGAAAACGAGGCCGAGAATCGCTGGAGAAGCGTCGGCACGATTCGACGTTATATCCTGTTGATTTTGACTTTGTTTCAAACGGCGATCGCTACCTGGTATATGAAGACGATTCTTCCTTATCAGGGATGGGCGCTGATTAATCCGTTCGAGATGGCGCATCAGGATTTATGGCGTACCTTCATGCAGTTGCTGCCGTATGTATTGCAAAGCGGCATCCTGATTCTGTTTGCCGTTCTTTTCTGCTGGGTCTCCGCCGGGTTTTGGACCGCGCTGATGGGATTCCTGCAACTGCTGATTGGTCGGGATAAATACAGTATTTCATCGTCAACGGTCGGTGACGAGCCTTTAAATCCGGCGCACCGTACCGCGTTGATCATGCCAATCTGTAACGAAGATGTGGAACGTGTATTTGCTGGCTTGCGTGCGACATATGAATCGGTGGCGGCTACCGGCGAGTTGGATCATTTCGACGTTTATGTACTGAGTGACAGTAACGATCCGGATATTTGTGTTGCCGAGCAAAAAGCATGGATGGATCTTTGCCGCGAAGTGAATGGCGCCGGTCGTATCTTCTATCGTCGCCGTCGCCGCCGCGTTAAGCGCAAGAGCGGAAATATCGATGACTTCTGCCGGCGGTGGGGCAATCAGTACAGCTATATGGTGGTGCTGGATGCAGACAGCGTGATGAGCGGCGAGTGTCTAACTTCGCTGGTGCGTTTGATGGAGGCCAATCCTAATGCGGGGATTATCCAGTCGGCGCCCAGAGCATCGGGGATGGATACGCTCTACGCGCGCTGCCAACAGTTTGCGACCCGCGTATACGGTCCTCTGTTTACGGCAGGGCTGCATTTCTGGCAGTTAGGTGAGTCCCACTATTGGGGGCACAATGCCATTATTCGTATCAAACCCTTCATTGAGCATTGTGCGTTAGCCCCGTTGCCGGGCGCAGGGTCTTTCGCCGGTTCGATTCTGTCTCATGACTTTGTCGAAGCTGCATTGATGCGTCGTGCCGGATGGGGCGTGTGGATTGCCTACGATTTGCCGGGCAGCTACGAAGAGCTTCCGCCCAATCTACTGGATGAATTGAAACGCGACAGGCGTTGGTGTCATGGCAACCTGATGAATTTCCGTCTGTTTCTGGTTAAGGGGATGCATCCGGTTCATCGTGCGGTATTCCTGACTGGGGTGATGTCTTATCTATCGGCACCATTGTGGTTCATGTTCCTGGCGTTATCGACGGCGCTTCAAGTGGTTCATACATTGATGGAGCCGCAGTATTTTCTGCAACCCAGACAGCTTTTCCCAGTATGGCCTCAGTGGCGACCGGAGTTGGCTATCGCGCTGTTTTCCACGACGCTGGTGTTGCTGTTCCTGCCGAAGTTGCTGAGTGTGGTTCTGGTGTGTGCCAAAGGCGCCAGGGAATACGGCGGCGTTAACCGACTATTTATGTCGCTGCTGATAGAGATGTTGTTTTCCGTCTTGCTTGCGCCGGTACGTATGTTGTTCCATACCGTTTTTGTTGTCAGCGCATTTCTGGGATGGTCTGTACAGTGGAAATCTCCGCAACGCGATGATGATGCCACACCCTGGAGCGAAGCTTTTGTTCGACACGGTTCACAACTGACATTGGGCCTGGTTTGGGCGCTCGGTATGGCATGGCTCGATCTGCGATTCCTCTGGTGGCTGGCTCCGATTGTTTTCTCGCTGATCCTTTCGCCGGTGGTCTCGACACTGTCCAGCCGGGCCAATATCGGGTTAGCTTGTAAACGCGCCAGGCTGTTGCTGATTCCTGAGGAGTACAACCCTCCCCGTGAATTGGTGGCGACAGATGAATATTTCCGTCGCAATCGTGAACGGAAGCTTGATGATGGCTTTATGCATGCGGTGTTTGATCCGTCGATCAATGCGTTGGCCAGCGCAATGGCTACTGCTCGCCATCGCTTTAGTCAGGCGATCGAATCGGTTCGCGAACAGCGGGTCAGTGAAGCATTGAGTAGAAACCCGCAAGACGTGGATAACAATTTGCGTCTTGCGTTACTTAGCGATCCGGTGATCCTTGCGCGCTTGCATCAGCGTGTCTGGAAACAGCCTGAGCAATATGCTCAGTGGCAAGCGTATTATCAGGCATTGCCTCGGCCTGTTATCAAGTCCGAATAGGTTTATGCGAAGGTGTAGAGCAATGAAAAAAGCAACGACATAGTCGTTGCTTTTTTCTTGCTTATAGCAAATGCCCCGCCAGGGCGGGGATATAGACAATCAAAACCGCCATGAAGACGGTATGTTACGAATGACGGAACCCGGCAGATGCATTCCTGAAGAATGAATGTAGCGGCACTAGTACAATGATGTTTCACCCGTCGGGCGAGTTTTGAAGCGTCGATGTAGCCACATGTATTGGTCTGGTGCCAACAGAATATTTTTTTCAATAATCTTGTTCATCCACGCCGCAGTAGACTCTTCGCTCTCCAGCGGGAACGCCAGTTCTGCGGGTTGAATCAGCAACTCATAACCTTTGCCGTCAGGTAAACGGCGGGGGACAAAGGGCACGATCGCAGGTTTGGCGGCCCGGGCTAGCATATAACTGCCTACCGTCGTCGCGGCTTTATCTACCGCAAACAGAGGAACAAAAACACTGCTGCGTGGGCCGTAATCATGATCCGGGGCGTACCATATAATCTCACCCTGTTTCAAGGCTCTGATCATGCCTTTGATATCTTTGCGATCCAACATAGATTTATTCGAGCGCATTCTTCCCCATGTTTGCAGCCAATCGAGCAATTTGTTGTCGTTCGGACGATAAACGCCAATCCCCGCGTTTTGCATACCGAAGATCCGCGCACCTAATTCCAGCGTGAGAAAATGTAGCCCGATCAGCAAAATGCCCCGTTTTTGTTCACGCAACGGGAGCATGTGCTCAATACCACTTACGCTGAACCAGCGATTAATCCGCCAGTCGGGCCAAAACCATGCCATACCGGTTTCCATCAACCCCATACCGACAGATTCGAAATTTTTTTCACCAGGATGAGTCGCTCTGCTTCAGACATATTTGGGAAGCAGAGCTGCAGATTACGATCAGCAATCCTGGCCCGCCGTTTGAGAACGGACATGGACAAACGGCCCAACGCGGTGCCAAGGCGATAGATGACGGGATAGGGCAGTAAAACCAGCAGATAGAGCACAATAATCCCCAACCAGGTGAGCCAATAGCGAGGGTGCAGCAAAGAACGATTAAAAGAAGGGAGTTGTGTCATAGCGTAATTAAATAGTGAAAACTGTTGATGGATAACCTGCCGTCGTCGGCACCTGAAGCCGGTGGTTGAAACCCCCACCTATTTTTACTAACAAAATCAATGTGCCGTCATGATAACACCGGTAAAAAATAGAGTTTAATCTTTGATGACAGATTCCGATGAGGGATATGTGCCACTTGGTACTCGCACCCGGACGAACTGATTTGCATCGGGCATGGGGTAATTAATTCAATTTTTTTGAAATATGCCATGGGCATATCGCGGCTCGCTGCGCCAAAATTGTGGGGGCACGCTGACTTCTGCGTTGAGGCGGGCTGCTGCATGCCAGGGCCAGCGAGGGTCGAACAATATCGCACGTGCCAGTGCCACTGCGTCGGCATCGCCGGTGGCAACAATGGCTTCTGCCTGTTCGGGTTCGGTTATCAAACCGACGGCGATCGTCGTGATCCCTGTTTGTCGACGAATTTCCCGCGCATAGGGAACCTGATAGTTCGGGTAAACAGTGAGTTGTTGGCGTGGGGATAAACCGCCACTTGAGACATGGATGAAGTCGCAATCCAATTGGCGCAACAGATGCGCTAATTCAAGTGATTGAGCCAAATCCCATCCACCTTCAACGCCGTCGGTCGCAGAAATCCGGACGCCAATCGCTTTGTGCCGGGGGAATACTTCCCGGACGGCTGTATATACTTCACGTAGAAAACGCATGCGGTTTTGCAATGAGCCCCCGTACTCATCATCACGCTGGTTCGTCAGCGGTGAAAGGAACTGATGTAATAGGTAGCCATGTGCCGCATGCAATTCGATTAAATCGAATCCCAGACGGTCTGCCCGCCGGGCCGAAGCGGCAAAAGCATCGATCAGATCTTTAATTTGGCTGTGGCTCAGCGCAACTGGCGCGGCATCATCGGGATGATAAGGTAGCGGCGACGGGGCGACTGTCGGCCAGCCGCCGAGCTCCGGCGCTAACCATGCACGACCAGACCAGGGGACATCCGTCGATGCTTTACGCCCGGCATGAGCAAGCTGAATACCCAGAGGGATGGTCGAATATTTACGGATACCGCGGATTATCGGGATCAATGAGCGTTCGGTGTCATCATCCCATAGGCCCAGATCACGGGGAGATATGCGGCCTTCGGGCACGACAGCGGTCGCTTCAATAATCAGCAAGCCTGCACCGGAATGCGATAAATTGCCCAGGTGCATCATATGCCATTCGGTAGCCCGGCCATCTTCGGCGGAATACTGACACATCGGTGCGATGATGATGCGATTGGGTAGCGTCAGATTGCCGAGTGTTATCGGGGTAAATAGTTGACTCATGAGAGCTGCCTCCTTGAGGAATTAATCCTGATGTTTGGAGTATTGCCAGAGACAGCGAAGTTGCCAACTAATTATTTTGTATTCGGATACCCCTTCGTTCACGACAGCGGATGTTTGCTTGTGTATGATTTTGACGCTTTGTTAACGAAGTGTGTTTGGGTTTTAACATGAATGACAGCAAGGATATTAACACCATGCCAGTGTTACATAACCGGGTTTCCAATGAAGAACTGAAAGCGCGTATGCTGGCTGAGACCGAGCCGCGAACCACGGTATCTTTTTACAAATATTTTTCGTTGGATGATCCACAGTCTTTTCGCGATGCACTTTATATCGCCTTGGTCGACTTAAAAGTCTTCGGCCGCATTTATATTGCGCGAGAAGGGATCAATGCCCAAATTAGCGTCCCAGCCAGCCATTTTGAACGTTTCAGATGCACGTTATTTGCGGCACACCCTGCATTGGTCGGCATCAGACTTAATGTCGCGCTTCAGGATGACGGCAAGTCTTTTTGGGTTCTGCGTATTAAGGTGCGTGATCGAATAGTGGCCGACGGCATTGACGATCCGTCTTTCGACCCATGCAAGGTCGGGCAGTATCTCAACGCTGCGGAGGTTAATCGCATGGCTGCTGATCCCGACACGTTGTTTATCGACATGCGTAATCATTATGAGTATGAAGTCGGGCATTTTGAACATGCCATTGAGGTTCCATCCGATACTTTTCGGGAACAATTGCCAATGGCGGTGGATATGCTGGCCAGGGAAAAAGATAAAAATATTGTCATGTACTGTACGGGTGGAATACGTTGTGAAAAAGCCAGCGCTTATATGCGCCATAATGGTTTTAAGCATGTTTTTCATATCGAGGGTGGAATTATTGAGTATGTGCGCCAGGCTAACGCTCTGGGATTACCGGTTAAGTTCATCGGGAAAAACTTTGTCTTTGATGAACGGATGGGGGAACGCGTCTCGGAGGATGTCATTGCACATTGCCATCAGTGTGGCGAGCCTTGCGATACACATACCAATTGTCGTAATCAGGGATGTCACTTGTTGTTTATTCAATGCCAGTCCTGTGCGGAAAAATATAAAGGCTGTTGCAGTCAAGAGTGCCTTGATGAAACGGCTTTACCGCCGGCGGAACAACGTCGGCGCCGACAATTGAGAGAATCTCGGATGAATGTTTTTAATAAATCCAGAGGTTTTATGCGTGAGTCATTGCATATTCCCGATACGGATAAAAAATCGTAACGATAAAATCGTACAGGAAGGCTCACCTAATATCTTGGGTTACTTTTGATGAGGATCTTAAGATAACCCACAAGTGATCTACCTGAGGGGGAATATAAGGAAGGCGCAATGAGTCAAATAAGTGAGTTACAAGATAAAGAAGAGCTATACATCCCGGATGCTATCATGGATGGCATATTTTTCAGCTATATCGGGTGATTTTCTGCTCGAGCGCTTTTTACTATAACGACCGAATTGAGCTAATGAATGATGAACGCCGCTAGGTTAAGCGGCGTTGGTTATAAAAAATCAGGCATGGTGTCTATAAAAATATTAATGTTTCAGATAATCAGTTGGTTGATAATCGTTAGACTCAATTTTGGCAATACCGGCTTCAAGAATAGAGATAAGCTGCCTTGCCACATCGGTTGTCAACCACAGAGTACGGTCGACTTGAGCTTCATCTGGCGTTTGATCGGCTGCGGAAAGGTAGTGCAGACGAATCATCATGGCGTCATAACTGTCAACGGTACTGATATCCCAACCCACAAGCGGATGAGTCTGAATAACTTCATTTTTTCTGTCCATAAATACCCCTTAATGACTAGTTACTAACGTGAGTGACTAAACGAGGTTTAAGGCGGCTCTTGTCTGTTGAGCAATATCAGTATATCTCTGCCCTCATCATTTATGGAGACGTATTATAGAAAAATTTGAATATTTGACGGAGGGCATTATTCAGTTCCGACAGGAGGAACCGTACAAACATTGATTTGGTCGAAAAACAACCATGACTTAAACGCCAATAAATATTCATGTTGATAATTGTTGAATTATTAAGCGTTCTCACGAAGTAAGCATCGCAGATATCTATATTTATCATTATGAATGTGAACGATTTTATTCATTAGACTGAAACCAGTCATCGGCACTTTCCCATGTTTCTTGCAAAATCTCCGATACCCTTTCCTTATCGCTTTTATCGCCGCCGAGGACGCTCAGGTTGTTGGATGAAGCGTAACGAATAGAGACAGGCGCATTCGGATATATGCTACTAATCCGGCGGTTTAATTCTTTAGTCAATGCATCCAGGGCGCCGGTGGGTAAAAGAGTGGTTTTGGCAATAGTGATCTCAATACGCATGATGGTTCTCCATAATAGCGGGTGCTGTTTTTTTATACAGTAACTGCTAGTGGTTCGCAAGTGGCGTAATGGTTGGAAATGTTCTGCGGATGCGTGTAAAAAGCGGATTATCTAGAGAGAGGTTCCTTTCCTGAAACCTCGCTCTGCATTTCTTTGCCATCCTGGCTTAAATGTACGTCTACTGGGCTTTAGAAACACCCATACATATTAGATAAGTCGTGCTGACCAATCGAGTGTCTGCCCGGCCAGGAAAGGAATGAGCGTCTCTCCGTCTGCCACAATTTCTGCCGGAAACTGTTCAGGTGTTCGATGTAATTCGATGAATGTCTCATTGATCGGTAAACCATAAAAACGTGGGCCGTTCAACGAACAAAACGCTTCCAGTTTATCTAACGCATTCAGCTCCTCAAACACGGTAGCGTAAGCGCTTAATGCGGCCTGAGCATTGAATACTCCAGCGCAACCACAGGATGATTCTTTGCGATGCTTAGCATGGGGCGCGGAATCGGTGCCCAGGAAAAATTTTTCGGAGCCGCTGGCGACAGCACGACGTAACGCCTGTTGGTGCACGTTGCGCTTGAGTATGGGCAGGCAGTAGAGGTGAGGACGTATGCCGCCGACCAGCATGTGATTGCGGTTGAACATCAGGTGCTGTGGGGTGATGGTTGCCGCAATGAATCGGTCAGACTCCAGCACATAATCGGCCGCCTCCTGGGTGGTGATGTGCTCGAAAATGACTTTGAGCTCCGGAAAATCGTTGCGCAAAGGGCGCATAACCCGCTCAATGAAGTAGGCTTCGCGATCGAAGATATCGATATCTGGATCGGTCACTTCCCCATGGACCAGCAGCGGCATGCCTGATTTCTGCATTTGTTCCAATACCGGATAAATGGCCTTGATATTGGATACGCCATGGCTGGAGTTGGTGGTGGCATGGGCCGGGTAGAGTTTGGCGGCGGTGAAGACCCCCTGTTCATGACCGAGAGCGATTTCTTGCTTATCCAATGATTCAGTCAGGTAACAGGTCATCAGCGGCTGAAAGTTATCGCCCGTGGGCAGCGCGGCGAGAATACGTTGCCGATATGCCTGAGCCTGGGCGATGGTGGTCACGGGAGGCGCCAAATTCGGCATGACGATGGCGCGGCCAAAGAAGCGACTGGTGTAAGGCAATACTGCTTTCAGCATCTGATCATCGCGCAGATGGAGGTGCCAGTCGTCAGGGCGGCGGATTTTCAAAACAGGGGGAGAAAACGTCATGGAAATGCTCCGGCAGTTTGTCGTTTGATGGGTATGGCGGTGATTCGGCGGGGGATAAGGATAAGCGGAAAGAGGCTTCAATGCATCCATTTGCTGTGAAATGGTTGAAATTGACCGGCGGTTGGCTTTCTATAGTGAAACATTCAAACACCAGGATGATATCTGGAGATTTATTATGGAAATTCGCATTGTTGCCAGCGTACAGGCAAAGCTTGATTTTATTGAAGAAGTCGCTTCAGCCGTGAGGAACGTCGTGCCACTGAGCCGTCAGGAAGCAGGAAACCTGCAATATGAACTGCATGAAGAGATCAACAAACCAGGCGTATTCGTTTTCTTTGAGCGGTGGCGAGATAAAGACGCGATCAACGTTCATGAACAGACGGCACATTTCCGTGAATTGGTCGCCCAACTAGAGGGAAAAATCGAAGGTATGGACATCAAATTGTTGAAGCCCGTTTCTGATATAGCATCAAAATAATAATGCCCGACATATGTCGGGCATTCAGCGTAAAACGACACCGGTGATGCTAGTGTCGTTTTTTTACGTCGAGCGATTACTCTTCCGGTTGGGTGGCCGGCGCGCTGGACTGATTGACTGCAGAATGCCCGCCCGCAGCGCCTTTGCCAGAGAACTGATAAGCCGGACGTTGCC
This sequence comes from Musicola paradisiaca NCPPB 2511, assembly GCF_000400505.1. Lineage (NCBI taxonomy): Bacteria > Pseudomonadati > Pseudomonadota > Gammaproteobacteria > Enterobacterales > Pectobacteriaceae > Musicola > Musicola paradisiaca. The sequence continues at coordinate 1,848,839 of NZ_CM001857.1, forward strand.
AGTCGCTGATGTGCGGTGCATCCGGAATATAAGCCGGTGCAGGGGCTTTCGTCATTGGCGCTGTCGCGTGTCGCGGGTGGCGCAGCGGTTCGTCACTGCTAATCGTCGGCACAACGTTACCTGCAGTTTCTTCGGCCGATGCGACAACACTCTGAACCTCGGTTTGCATTTCGGCCTGAGTATCCTGCTCGGAAGCGGTGGCGATATGATGCGTTACCGGTGCGATTTTCTCGTCAGTCGCGACGGGCGATGGCATCACGGCAACCGCTTCTTCCGTGGGTTCCAGAACATCGACATCGGCGGTAGCAATCGACGGTTCAACAATCGACGGTTCAACAATCGGCTGTGGTTCAACAATCGGCTGCAGTTCAGCATCGTTCTGTGACGGAATGGTTAATTCCATGGAAACGGTTGCTGGCTCTACTGGCTGTGTTGTGGCTTCCGCTACGGCGCTTTCTTCATGTTGAAACGCAGCGGGTATTTCGACAGGGGTCGAGATAATACTAGCCTGTTCAGTCACTTCCTGAATGATGTCCGCATCACCATTATTCTGTTCGAAGACCTCTGCCACCACAGGCTGAACCACCGGATAATGAACCCACACCTTACCAGATGCCATTTCCGGCGAGGCGGATGCCTGTACCAACGGCATAGGCGACACGATAGGATAGCGTTCATCACGATAGCGGCGACGACGTTGGCCGCTCACCCGCAAATGACGGGGAGAACGACGGGAACGACGCGGCAAGCCGTTTTCACGAGGCGTCTCTGTATTTACATCAATTTCAGCCGCTTCCGCAGTATCGGCAACCGGTACAAGGGTAACAGGAGCTTCCAGCAATGGCAGTGCAGTTCCGGCATCGGAAGAAACAGGAGTGACGCTGTCGCTTTCAGTGCGTTCGTCAGTATTGTTAATGCGAATCTTCTGACTTAACTGACGACGCTGGCGCCGAACCATCACTGGCGCGGGTTTTTCCTGATCGGCGGATGTTTCATCATCGATTTCGGTCACGCTGCCATTCAGATCCTTGATTTCCTGCTGAGCCTGACGTTTGTCTTCCTGACGACGGCGCTGACGCTCCACACGTTGTTCTCGACGCTGCTCGTCTCGGGCGTCGCGGTCAGGTGTTTTATCCTGAACGTCTTCAATGACAGTCTCTGTGGGTTCTGGCGCAGCAGCCTGCTGCGCGCGCTTAGCCCGGCGCTGCTCGTCGCGCTCACGTGGTTCGCGATTATCCCGTTGCCCGCGATCTCTGCGATTTGATTGACGGCGCCCATTTCGTCGTTCCTGTTTCTGCTCTTCTTCCGTATGGACTGCTGCGATTTCTTCTGGCTTCACATCCGCTTCGGCTGCGCCGCCAAACAGATTTTTCAATGCGCCTATCATACGGCCCAGTATGCCTGGGCGTTCGGTGCCAGTGCTGGTCGTGCTGTTCGACGTTTCCTGTACCGGCTGCTGAGATTCAACAGGAGGAATATCTGGAATGGTGAATGATGCCAGTGCGGGTTGTTCCGGCATCTTCCTCTCTGGCGCAGGTTCATCGCTGGTTTGCTGTGTTTCCGACTCCAGCAATTGCGGCAACATATAACTCAACGCCTGTTTTTCTTCGCCTTTACGGATGCGAAGAACAGAATAATGCGGGGTTTCCATGCCATCGTGCGGCACGATGATTGCGCGAACGCCGCCTTGACGTTTTTCAATCGCATTAACCGCATCGCGTTTTTCATTCAGCAAGTAGGACGCGATAGGTACTGGCACGATGGCATGCACTTCTTGCGTATTTTCTTTCAGCGCCTCTTCTTCAATCAGTCGCAGGATAGACAGCGACAGCGATTCATTGTCGCGAATCGTGCCGGTGCCGCTACAACGCGGACAGACGTGATGGCTGGACTCACCCAGCGACGGACTCAGGCGCTGACGAGACATCTCCAGCAGACCAAAACGGGAAATCCTGCCGATCTGGATGCGGGCGCGATCCTGGCGGACAGCTTCCCGCAGGCGGTTTTCCACCTCGCGCTGATGACGAACCGGGGTCATATCAATAAAGTCGATGACGATCAATCCACCCAAATCACGCAGACGGAGTTGGCGTGCAATTTCGTCGGCGGCTTCCAGGTTGGTATTAAATGCCGTCTCTTCGATATCACCGCCACGGGTTGCGCGTGCCGAGTTGATATCGATAGCGGTCAGCGCTTCGGTGGTGTCGATAACAATTGAACCGCCGGAAGGCAGACGCACTTCGCGCTGGAAAGCGGACTCAATTTGAGATTCGATTTGATAATGGCTGAACAACGGGATCTCGCCGGTGTACAGTTTGATTTTGCTGCTGAAGTCAGGACGGCCCAACGCCGCAATATGCTCCTTGGCCAGTTCCAGAACTTTGGGGTTATCGATAAGAATTTCGCCGATATCCGGGCGCAGATAATCACGGAAAGCGCGAACAATAACATTGCTCTCCTGATGAATCAGGAATGGCGCCGAGCGCCCTTCAGCCGCTTTCTTGATGGCCTCCCAGTGTTTGAGACGGAATGCCAGATCCCACTGCAACGCATCAGCCGATTTGCCGACGCCGGCGGTTCTGACGATCAACCCCATACCGTCAGGCAACTGCAATGCGCTCAGCGCTTCTTTCAGCTCGGTACGGTCATCACCTTCGATGCGGCGGGAAATGCCGCCGGCTCTGGGGTTGTTTGGCATAAGAACCAGATAACTGCCCGCAAGGCTGATAAATGTGGTTAGTGCTGCCCCTTTGTTGCCGCGTTCTTCCTTATCTACCTGAACAATCACTTCCTGGCCTTCACGCAAAACATCTTTGATGTTAGGGCGGCCATGGGATGAGTAATTGTTGGGAAAATATTCGCGAGCGATTTCTTTAAGAGGAAGGAAACCGTGTCGTTCAGCGCCATAATCAACGAAGGCCGCTTCCAGACTGGGTTCGATGCGCGTAATTTTACCTTTGTAAATATTCGCTTTTTTTTGCTCATGTCCTGGACTTTCGATATCCAGATCGTAAAGCCGTTGACCATCAACCAAAGCAACACGCAACTCTTCTTGCTGAGTTGCGTTAATCAACATTCTTTTCATCGCGATTTAACTCATTATTTTTACTTGCATTATTGATAGAGCTGCAGGCAAGCACGGCGAGTGACCGGGGAAAACCGATGGCCTCGAGTCTTATCGCAAGGACGCCAACCTCACGGTTGTCGCCTGCATAGAGGCGCATGTTTCGGTAGCCTGTATTTCCTGATGGAACACAGCGCGTTTACTGCGGGAACAGCTTCTGAAAATAGGTTGCCAGATCTGATTCCATTTGCCGGCCAAGCTGCAAACCACAGCTCGCTAACTGCCTGATTACACAATACGTCTTACGCCATTGCTGCGTTTATGTGTAATCCGGCAAATATAATAATTCCGCAATTTCCCTTGTTTAACTGGGAATCAGCACGGAAGTCCATACATTATTCCATTGCTGATGCTCGTATAGCAAGGTGACTTTGCCTGTCATTACTCAGATTAGTGTGCTGTTTTTAATCAAACTGGTGTGGATTCCTGCTAACAGCAATCGTTTCACAAACAGTAACACTCTCTTCATAAGCCAGAGTGACAGTTAAGCATAGAAAAAGATGTGGCGCTATCAGTCTGCGCTCTTTAGAATCCGCCTCCATGAAAACAGAGAATCCAACCGTACAATTCATGACGATTTCCTCCGAGGAAGCTGGTCAGCGAATCGACAACTTTTTGCGTGTGCGCCTGAAAGGTGTGCCTAAAAGCATGATTTATCGCATTCTGCGTAAAGGTGAAGTGCGGATAAATAAAAAGCGCGTAAAACCGGAATATAAGTTACTTGACGGCGATGAGGTTCGTATCCCTCCCGTGCGTCAATCTGAACGCGACGTGCCTGAGGTGTCTGCCAGTCTGGACAAAGTATCCTCTCTGACTCATTGCATTCTCTATGAAGATGACTATCTGTTGGTGCTGAATAAACCGTCGGGAACGGCTGTTCACGGTGGTAGTGGATTGAGTTTCGGTGTGATTGAGGGGCTCCGGGCGCTGCGCCCTGAAGCGCGTTTTCTTGAGTTAGTACATCGGCTCGATCGCGATACGTCTGGCGTCCTTTTGGTGGCCAAAAAGCGCTCAGCTTTGCGTGCGCTCCATGAGCAGTTACGTAGTAAAGGTATGCAGAAAGATTATCTGGCTCTGGTCAGGGGACAGTGGCAATCGCACTGTAAATCCGTGCAGGCGCCGTTGCTTAAAAATATTCTGAAAAGCGGGGAGCGTATCGTGCGGGTCAATGGCGAAGGTAAGCCTTCCGAAACCTTGTTTAAGGTTGAAGAACGGTTTGATTGCGCGACGTTGGTCAAAGCCAGCCCGGTAACTGGCCGAACCCATCAGATTAGAGTCCATGCCCAATATGCGGGACATCCGATCGCGTTTGACGATCGTTATGGAGATCGCGCGTTCGATCAACAGCTTGCCGATACCGGGTTGAAGCGGCTTTTTTTGCACGCGCATGCGCTACGGCTTGAGCATCCGCATACAGGGGAGACATTACGCTTTGAGGCCCCCCTGGACGATGCGTTGCGCCGTTGCTTGCAATTGTTGCGTCAGCGCAGCGGGAAGTAAAAAATAAACCTGCCATCGGCAGGTTTATTTTTTATGCGGGTCAGTCTGACTCCAGCGGATTCACACCTTCCTGCCGCAACATCGCTAATAGAGCAATCAGCGGCAACCCGACTAATGTATTGGGGTCGCGGCCTGATAGCCGGTCAAACAGCGTAATGCCCAACCCTTCGCTCTTGAAACTGCCTGCACAATCGAGCGGTTGTTCCTTAGATAGGTAAGATTTGATCTCTTTCTCCGTCAATGTCCGGAAACCGACAGTGAACGTCTCCACGGTGCTTTGCATTTTATTACTTCGGCTATTGAGCAGGGCAAGGCCGGTATAAAAAATAATATTGTTCCCACTAGCCTGCTGTAATTGGCGAATCGCATTTTCCGTCGTGTGGGGTTTACCGGTGATTTGACCGTTGAGAACGCAAACCTGATCGCTGCCGATAATCAGATGGTTCGGGTAATGCGAAGCCAGCGCCATAGCCTTACTTTCTGCCAGGCGGAGCACGAGATCGGCGGCGTTTTCACCTGAACGTGGCGTCTCGTCGATATTCGGAGCGGCGCAAATATAAGAGAGCGCTATTTTTTGCAGTAAAGCCTTGCGATAACTTGATGTAGAGGCAAGTACAATTTGGAACATAATTTTTGGTAAACCCTTGGCGTAATCATGTGATGCATTTTAAACTGTGCGCCGCTTTATAAGCGAATTCCGGTGAAAGTGTTTATCACCACCTTTTTCTTTGACTCTGTGTCGTTACGACGTTAATATGCGCGCCCTATGCAAAAGGTAAAATTACCCTTAACCCTTGATGCGGTTCGCACTGCTCAAAAGCGTTTAGATTATGTTGGTATCTATGTCGCTGAACAGTTGATGCGTGTTGCCGAATCGGTGGTTAGTGTGGATAGCGATGTTGACGCAGTGTTGTCATTCAGCATTGATAGTCAGCGATTGGCCGTTATCAACGGGCATGCTGATGTCAGGGTGACTTTGCTGTGCCAGCGCTGTGGCAAGCCTTTCGAACATCAGGTCCACACTACGTTCTGTTTTAGCCCGGTCACCAGTGACGAACAGGCCGAAGCTTTGCCGGAAACGTATGAACCAATCGAAGTCGATGAGTTCGGAGAGGTTGATTTGCTGGCAATGATCGAAGATGAGATCATCCTTTCTTTGCCTATCGCACCGGTGCATGATTCTGAACACTGTGAAGTGTCCGAAACGGAGATGGTGTTCGGTGAATTACCCGCTGAAGCGGAAAAACCGAATCCGTTTGCCGTGTTAGCCAGTTTAAAGCGTAAGTAATTAAGGAGTAAGGTCCATGGCCGTACAACAGAATAAACCCAGCCGTTCCAAACGTGGTATGCGTCGTGCTCACGATGCTCTGACCACCTCAGCTGTATCTGTAGATAAAGTTTCTGGTGAAACTCATCTGCGCCACCACGTCACTGCGGATGGTTATTACCGCGGTCGTAAGGTGATCGCTAAGTAATTCCTGCCATTTCAGCAAGGAAATACTTTGACGCGCCTGACCCTGGCGTTAGATGCGATGGGCGGGGACTTCGGATCCTGCGTCACAGTGCCTGCTGCATTGCAGGCACTGGCTTCTCATCCAAGCCTCCAGTTGTTGCTGGTTGGCGATCCTTCTGCGCTTACTCCATTACTTGCCAAAGTCGATTCTTCGTTGCTCTCCCGTCTGGAAATTGTGTCGGCCGAATCAGTTATTGCTAATGATGCTCGCCCATCTCAGGCTATTCGCGCCAGTCGGGGAACATCCATGCGGGTCGCATTGGAGTTGATAAAAGAAGGTCGAGCCCAGGCATGTGTAAGTGCGGGGAATACGGGTGCCCTGATGGGGCTGGCGAAATTATTGTTAAGGCCGATCGAGGGAATTGATCGGCCCGCTTTGGTCTCGATGCTTCCGCATCAACAACATGGCCGAACGGTAGTGTTGGATCTTGGCGCCAATGTAGCATGCGACGGTGCAATGTTAGTTCAGTTCGCGGTTATGGGTGCTGTGATGGCGGAAGAGGTGTTGGGCGTGAGTAATCCTCGCGTAGCGCTTTTAAACATCGGTGAAGAAGAAAGCAAAGGCGTTGATAGCATTCGGGATGCCGCCGCGCGATTAAAGATTACACCTTCGATTAACTACATCGGCTATCTCGAAGGTAATGAATTGCTGACCGGCAAAACGGATGTGATGGTCTGTGACGGCTTTGTGGGTAATGTCACATTGAAAACTATGGAAGGTGTGGTGAGGATGTTCCTGTCTCTTCTGAAACAAGGGAGCGGTGGCGTAGGAGAACGAAATCGGCAACCCTGGTGGTTAAAATGGTTGGGCCGTTGGTTACAAAGACGACTGGTTCGACGTTTTGGGCACCTGAACCCTGACCACTATAATGGCGCATGTCTGTTAGGATTACGTGGAACTGTAATCAAAAGCCACGGTGCTGCGAACCAAAATGCGTTTGCGGTAGCTATTGAACAGGCAATGCAGGCAGTGCAGCGGCAGCTTCCAGAACGGATTGCGGCTCGGCTAAAGACTGTATTACCCAAGAGTGACTGAGCGTACATGTATACAAAAATTATCGGAACGGGAAGTTATTTACCCGCACAAATCAGGACGAACGCTGATTTAGAGAAGATGGTGGATACGTCGGACGAATGGATTGTCACACGCACCGGTATCCGTGAGCGTCGTATTGCTGCGCCAGACGAGAATGTCGCCACGATGGGCTGCCTTGCTGCAAAGCAAGCGCTTGATATGGCGGGAATCGATAAGAACCGAATTGGCTTGTTGATTGTTGCAACCACCTCTTCATCGCATGCATTTCCCAGTTCTGCCTGCCAGATTCAGCATATGCTGGATATCGACGATACGATTGCTTTCGATCTGGCCGCTGCGTGTGCGGGTTTCACTTACGCTTTGAGTGTCGCTGATCAGTACGTGAAGAGCGGGGCGGTGGATTATGCCCTGGTCATCGGCTCTGATGCGTTGTCCAGAGCGTTGGATCCAAACGATCGTGGAACGATTATTTTGTTTGGTGATGGTGCTGGTGCTGTTCTTCTGGGGCGTTCGGAAGAACCCGGTATTATCACGACCCACTTGCATGCTAACGGGCGTTATGGCGAATTGCTTGCTCTTCCGCATCAGGATCGCCGCAAATCAGAGTCAGCATATCTGACGATGGCTGGCAATGAAGTGTTTAAAGTCGCGGTAACAGAGCTTGCTCATATTGTAGAAGAAACGCTGGATGCATCCGGTTTCGCAAAAAACCAGCTTGACTGGCTGGTTCCACATCAGGCGAACCTCCGTATCATCAGTGCAACGGCTAAGAAGTTAGGCATGGGACTGGATAAAGTTGTCGTGACGCTGGATCGTCATGGCAACACGTCTGCAGCATCCGTGCCTTCTGCGCTGGATGAGGCAGTTCGCGACGGACGTATTAAACGTGGTCAGTTGATTCTGCTGGAAGCTTTTGGTGGCGGGTTCACCTGGGGTTCTGCTCTGGTTCGTTTTTGATTAATCAGGACGTTTTGATATGACGCAATTTGCAATGGTATTTCCCGGACAAGGCTCTCAGTCTGTAGGCATGTTGGCTGAATTGGCCGAGAAGTTTCCGCTGGTCAAAGAAACTTTTGATGAAGCCTCTTCCGTACTGGGGTATGACCTTTGGCAACTGTCCCAACAGGGGCCGGCTGAAGAACTGAACAAAACCTGGCAGACCCAACCTGCGCTGTTGACTGCCTCAGTTGCGATTTGGCGAGTGTGGCAGCAGCAAGGGGGCGAGCGTCCAGCTCTGCTGTCGGGCCATAGTCTCGGAGAATATTCGGCTCTGGTTTGCGCCGGGGTACTGGATTTCAAACAAGCAGTCAGTTTGGTTGAATTGCGCGGTAGGCTGATGCAGGAAGCGGTACCGGAAGGATCAGGGGCTATGTATGCCATCATCGGCCTTGATAATGACGCCATCACCAAAGCTTGCGCCGAAACGGCGCAAGGGCAGGTTGTTTCTCCGGTAAACTTCAATTCTCCTGGACAAGTTGTGATCGCCGGGGATAAAGCGGCTGTCGAGCGTGCTGGTGCTGCTTGTAAAGCGGCAGGCGCCAAGCGAGCGTTGCCGCTGCCGGTCAGCGTTCCTTCCCATTGCGCGTTGATGGAACCTGCGGCCTTTAGACTGGAAGAAGCATTGAAGGCTATTACGTTCAATGCTCCGCAGATTCCAGTCGTCAATAATGTGGATGTTCGTACAGAAACCACACCAGAAGCTATTCGTAGCGCACTGGTTCGTCAACTGTATAACCCGGTTCGCTGGACCGAGTGTGTCGAGTTTATGGCATCCCAGGGCGTAGAGCACCTGATTGAAGTTGGTCCTGGTAAGGTACTGACAGGGCTGATAAAACGTATCGTTGACAGTCTGACTGCTACGGCGATTAATGATCCCGCTTCTTTATCAACAGCGCTTGAACAGTAAAAACGGTGAAGATAATGAGTTTTAAAGGAAAAATTGCTCTGGTGACCGGAGCGAGTCGTGGTATTGGCCGGGCTATCGCTGAAACGTTGGTTGCCCGTGGCGCAACAGTAATTGGTACGGCTACCAGTGAAAAAGGCGCTGCGGAAATCAGCAGCTGGCTGGGAGAGAAAGGCAAAGGATATATGCTGAACGTCACAGACGTGACGTCAATCGAGCAGGTTTTATCCGCTATTCAGAAAGAATTCGGTGACATTGACATTCTGGTTAATAATGCAGGTATTACTCGCGATAACCTGTTGATTCGCATGAAAGATGAAGAATGGAAAGAGGTGCTGGAAACGAATTTAAGTTCAGTATTCCGTCTCTCCAAAGCCGTATTGCGCGCCATGATGAAGAAACGTTTTGGCCGCATTATCACCGTTGGATCCGTCATCGGTACACGTGGGAATGCAGGGCAAGCTAACTATGCGGCAGCGAAGGCTGGTCTGGTTGGATTCAGTAAATCCCTGGCATATGAAGTGGCTTCGCGTGGAATTACCGTAAATGTGGTAGCTCCTGGTTTTATTGAAACCGATATGACCCGAGCATTGACAGACGAACAACGTGCGGGCATTTTGGCGGATGTTCCTGCCAATCGCCTGGGTGATGCCAAAGAAATCGCCAGTGCTGTGGCGTTCCTAGCCTCTGACGAGGCTGGCTACATTACCGGCGAGACATTGCATGTCAATGGTGGCATGTATATGATCTGACGAGTACCACAGTAATTTGCGTTAATTTGCAGCGAAAACTGCAAAAAAGCACAAAATCTTGGTTCGACCAGTCTTGATTTTGTTGCATCTTTTTCAACATTTTATACACTACGAAAACCGTCGCGAAAGCGAGTTTTGATAGGAAATTTAAGAGTATGAGCACTATCGAAGAACGCGTTAAGAAAATCATCGTTGAGCAGTTGGGTGTTAAACCGGAAGAAGTGGTAAACAACGCATCTTTCGTTGATGACTTGGGCGCTGATTCTCTTGACACTGTTGAGCTGGTAATGGCACTGGAAGAAGAGTTCGATACCGAGATTCCAGACGAAGAAGCTGAGAAAATCACTACTGTTCAGGCAGCCATCGATTTTATTCAGGCTAATCAGCAGTAATCGAACATATCTAGGCGGTCATTCGACCGCCTAAGTTTTCTTTAATACCTCAGTATCATCTATTTCCCTCCCTGGAGGATCAGCGTGTCTAAGCGTCGAGTAGTTGTGACTGGTCTGGGCATGTTATCCCCTGTCGGCAACATGGTGGAATCCACCTGGAATGCACTCCTTGCCGGTCAGAGTGGTATCAGCTTGATTGACCATTTTGATACTAGTGCCTATGCAACGCGTTTTGCTGGCTTAGTAAAGGATTTTAATAGTGAAGACTTCATCTCGCGTAAAGAAGCCCGCAAGATGGACGCCTTTATTCAATATGGAATTGTAGCCGGCATTCAGGCCATGCGGGACTCTGGTCTTGAGGTGACAGAATCGAATGCTCCTCGTATCGGGGCGGCTATCGGTTCCGGAATTGGCGGTTTGGGTCTGATCGAAGAAAATCACGGGGCGTTAGTTCATGGCGGCCCGCGAAAAATCAGCCCGTTTTTTGTGCCTTCTACGATTGTAAACATGGTCGCAGGGCATCTGACGATCCTGTTCGGCTTGCGTGGCCCGAGTATTTCGATCGCCACAGCCTGTACCTCTGGTGTTCACAATATCGGTCATGCCGCACGTATCATTGCGTACAATGACGCCGATGTGATGTTGGCCGGCGGCGCAGAGAAGGCCAGTACACCGCTGGGTGTAGGCGGCTTCGGCGCGGCACGTGCGCTTTCAACCCGTAATGACAACCCTCAGGTAGCCAGCCGTCCGTGGGATAAAGATCGCGATGGGTTCGTATTGGGTGATGGCGCAGGCATTCTGGTATTGGAAGAGTATGAGCATGCCAAAAAACGCGGTGCAAAAATTTATGCCGAGATCGTCGGTTTTGGGATGAGCAGCGATGCTTATCACATGACGTCTCCGCCGGAGAATGGCGCCGGCGCAGCGCTGGCGATGGAGAATGCACTGCGTGACGCAGGGATCTCTGCGGCGCAGATAGGCTATATCAATGCGCATGGTACATCGACATCAGCAGGGGATAAGGCTGAAACCCAGGCGGTGAAATCGGTCTTCGGCGCGGATGCTTCTCGTGTGCTGGTCAGTTCTACCAAGTCTATGACGGGGCACCTGTTAGGCGCAGCCGGTGCGGTAGAGTCTATTTTCAGCATCCTGGCGTTGCGCGATCAGGCGGTTCCACCCACGATTAACCTGGATAACCCGGATGAAGGGTGTGATCTGGACTTCGTGCCTCATGAAGCCCGTCAGGTTTCCGGTATGGAGTACACCTTGTGTAACTCCTTCGGTTTCGGCGGAACCAACGGTTCAGTGGTATTCCGTAAAGTCTGACGCGATATGTTGCGTTTCAAGAGCCCGGTTCTGCCGGGCTTTTTTTTGTCTGTATAAAATAGGACGTTACTGGTTGCTGATGGTATGGCGAGCTGACAGGCTAGCTGGCGGATAAAGGAGATAGCGTATGTGGTGGATTGACGGAGTTCAGGAACAAGCGCTGTCTGTGCTGGATCGCAGCGCACAGTTCGGCGATGGTTGCTTTACAACGGCCAGAGTATCGCATGGCCGGATTATCTGGCTGGAGCGCCATCTTCAACGTTTGCAGCAGGCCGCTGAACGGTTACGTTTACCAGAGATTGACTGGTTGCTTCTGCAACGGGAGATGGCGCAGGCGGCAGCGGGACAAGAAGAGGGTGTAGTCAAGGTTATTCTCAGCCGGGGACAAGGCGGGCGAGGGTATAGTCCTGCCGGATGTCATACGTCGGTACGGGTTGTGATGCAAACGGCTTATCCGGCGCACTATGCCCGGTGGCGTCAGGAGGGTATTTGCTTGTCGCTCAGTTCGGTGACGTTGGCCAAAAGTGCGTTATTGGCGGGCATAAAGCATCTGAACCGGCTGGAGCAGGTGTTTATCCGCATGGATCTCGAACAGTCCGGCGCTGATGAGGCACTGGTGCTTGACACTTCCGGGGCGCTGGTGGAATGCTGTGCCGCCAATCTGTTCTGGCGTAAAGGACGTCGCGTTTTCACGCCGGATCTTTCGCTCTCGGGCGTGAATGGCGTGGCCCGGCAACACATCATGGCAGTGCTGGCATCGACGGATCTCCGGGTGCAGGAAGTCACGGCGCCGCTGGACGTATTGGCGGACGCGGATGAGGTTTTGATCTGCAATGCGCTGATGCCGGTCATTCCCGTCAATCAGGCCCATACCTGGCATTATCGCTCAAGAGAGTTGTTTGATTTCCTGAGCCCTCAATGTGAGTCGTAGCGTTTTATGAAGAAGATGAAAATAGGTGCGCTGATCGTCGCGCTGCTGGCAGTCATCCTGTTCAGCATGTGGAAACAGTTGCAGCAGTTTGCCGAGTCGCCTCTGGCTATCGGGCAGGAAACTCTGTTTACGCTCCCTGCCGGTACCGGGCGGGAAGGTTTGGAAAAACTGTTGACTGAACAGCAAGTGATCACTCGTGGTCAGTGGTTGCCCTGGCTGTTTTATCTGGAGCCGGCGTTAGCGTCGTTCAAAGCAGGTACCTATCGTTTCATGCCGGGTATGAAGGTTCGAGAAATGCTGGCGCTTTTGGCGAGTGGCAAAGAAGCGCAGTTTCCCCTGCGTTTCGTCGAAGGTTCGCGCCTGCGAGATTGGATGGAAATACTCCGTACCGCGCCATATCTAAAACACACGTTGGAGGGCAAGACTCCGCAGGACGTTGCCGAATCGCTTGGATTAAAAGACAAGAACAATCCTGAGGGTTGGTTTTACCCCGATACGTATCTGCACACTGCCGGAATGAGTGATAAAGCCATCTTGCAACGTGCCCACCAGCGCATGGAAAAAATGGTTAATGATGTCTGGCAAGGGCGAGACGAGGGATTACCTTATCAGACCGCAGATGAGCTGCTGATTATGGCGTCCCTGATTGAAAAGGAAACCGCCGTTAGCGATGAGAGGCCATTGGTGGCATCGGTATTTATCAATCGACTACGAGCCGGCATGAAGCTCCAGACGGATCCGACGGTCATCTACGGCATGGGGGATAGCTATTCCGGCGTCATCACACGCAGTGCGCTGGAGGCCGCATCACCTTACAATACTTACGTGATCGCCGGTTTGCCGCCGACGCCGATCGCCATGCCGGGTAAGGCGTCGCTGGAGGCTGCAGCGCATCCGGCCAAAACCGATTACCTCTATTTTGTCGCAGATGGGAAAGGCGGCCACACATTTACGACCAACCTCAATGATCATAATCGCGCCGTGAAGGAGTACCGCTCCACACAGGCAGCCGCCGGAAAAGAGAAACATGAACAGTAAATTTATCGTTATCGAAGGGCTTGAGGGCGCGGGGAAAACCAGCGCCCGCACGGTGGTGGTGGACGGGTTGGCGGCGTTCGGCATTCGGGATGTGGTTTTCACCCGCGAGCCTGGCGGTACACCGGTGGCTGAAAAACTGCGTGAGTTGATTAAACAGGGCGTTGACGGCGAACCCCTGACCGACAAGGCTGAATTGCTGATGTTGTATGCCGCCCGCGTACAGTTGGTTGAGAATGTCATCAAACCCGCGCTGGCGCGGGGAGCCTGGGTCGTGGGGGATCGTCACGATCTTTCCTCACAGGCCTATCAGGGCGGCGGCCGAGGTATTGATGCCCGCTTGTTATCGTCGCTCAGGGATATTGTATTAGGGGGATTTTTCGACCGGATCTGACGCTTTATCTCGACTTGCCGCCGGCACTGGGGTTGCAGCGCGCTCGTCAGCGCGGCGAGCTTGATCGCATCGAGCAGGAGTCGCTGACGTTTTTCGAACGTACTCGAGCGCGTTACCAACAACTGGCGGCCAGTGATAACTCGATTGTGACTATTGATGCTTCGCGCGCCATAGACCAGGTCAGCATGTCGATTCATCAGGCACTGGGAAACTGGCTGACTGCTTTAGG